>NZ_JAUSUC010000001.1 GCF_030813365.1 Oikeobacillus pervagus | reverse complement strand
TACGGATTTCGTAGTTTCCGACTGAGATAAAGGAAACACGGCGAGGTAGTCCACGAGCCGATGTTGACTTATCGTAGGGAGAAAACGGAGAAATATGCTAGCTGATAGGCGCTGAAGCTAGACATAAAAAAAGGGGATGACACCGAAAAAGGAATAGTTTTGAAAATTTCGGGTCATCCTTAATGGAATCATCTCTGTCGATTTATTTGCACTTTGTTTAGAAAAACATAGCTAATCCCGCCATTACGGTAGAGGCGACCATAGCAAGAATCATAAGATATACGACTGTTTTTTGAATTCGTTTATTTCTCATTGATTAAATTCTCTCCTAATCAATTGTTTTACAGTTCTTCTCATTCTATTTTATCTATTTTCCTTTTGTCTATCAATGAAAACTAGAAAAATCTGTTTTTTTAAAATTTAAAGAAAAAGGAAGGAATTTCGACATTTTTATCGAATATTGTATAAAGTTTTATCTTTCAATTTTGGGAGAGTGACTATTTTTTTAAAAAAGGAATTTTCGTATACATTGTTAGCTTTTGCAGTGAGTGAATTTTATAACAGCAATATGTAATAATTCCTTCACTTAATTTTAGAAAAGAACCTTAAAAAAATAGAGATAAAGAGGGGTCACGCCCAAAAAAGGTAGATAAATACAATATCACTTTTATCAGGGATTAATGATTAACTGATAGAAGATTTTTCAATTTGCGATTTTTTACAACATTTAGGGGGCAGAGAAATGATTAATCGAGTAGATCATATTGGAATTGCGGTTCGGTCTTTAGAACAAACCTTACCATTCTACACAGATCAACTCCAATTGAAATTACTAAAAACAGAGGAAGTAGAATCTGAACAAGTACGCGTAGCTTTTCTTGATGCAGGAAATGCAAAATTAGAATTACTGGAGCCAATGAGTGAAAAAAGTGCCATCTTCAAGTTTATTGAAAAGCGAGGAGAAGGAATTCATCATATGGCCTTAGGCGTTCAGAATATTAATGATCGTATTAAAGAGATGAAAGATAAAGGAATTCGGATGATTAATGAGCAAGCGAAACAAGGAGCAGGGGGCGCTCAAGTAGCTTTTATGCATCCAAAATCAGCCCATGGGGTTTTAGTTGAACTTTGTGAAAAGGATAATAAGAAGGGAGAATAACAGTAAGATGACAGACATTTATAGTTGCATCAGTGATTTATACGATCGTCGCCGTGAGATAGAATTAGGGGGCGGTGACAAGAGAATTGATAAACAACATCAAAAAGGAAAGTTAACAGCAAGGGAGCGTATCGACCTTCTTGTAGATCCTGGTACATTTGTTGAATTAAATCCTTTTATTGAGCATCGTTGTACTGATTTTGGATTGGATGAAATGAAAGGCCCTGGTGATGGGGTTGTTACAGGTTACGGAAAGGTAAATGGACGTCCTATTTATCTATTCTCACAAGATTTTACCGTTTTTGGTGGAGCATTAGGGGAAATGCATGCAAAGAAAATTGCGAATGTCATGGATTTAGCTGCTAAGAATGGCGCTCCATTTGTCGGTTTAAATGACTCTGGTGGTGCTAGAATTCAAGAAGGGGTTGTTTCTTTAGACGGCTATGGACATATTTTCTACCGAAACTCTATTTATTCTGGAGTCATTCCGCAAATTTCAGTGATTATGGGACCTTGTGCAGGTGGTGCAGTTTATTCACCGGCTATTACTGATTTTGTTTTCATGGTTGACAAAACAAGCCAAATGTTTATTACAGGTCCAAAAGTTATTGAGACGGTTACAGGTGAAAAAATTTCTTCAGAAGATTTAGGTGGATCAAAAGTACATAACTCAGTAAGTGGTAATGCCCACTTCCGTGGAAGTAGTGAGGAAGAGGTGCTTGAACATGTTCGCTTATTATTAAGTTATTTACCACAAAATAATGAAGAACTGCCGCCGATAATTGCAGAAGAAGGAGAAGATGATCGCCCAGATATCGCCGACGTTGTTCCTTTCGATGCTGTTAGACCATATGATGTTCGTAAGGTGGTTCAACAAGTGGTAGATGAAGGTTCGTTTTTAGAAATTCAAAAAGAGTTTGCTAAAAACGTTGTCATCGGCTTGGCACGTATTAAGGGTGAAGTTGTAGGTCTTGTATGTAATCAGCCGAAATTTATGGCTGGGGGCTTAGACATTGATTCATCTGATAAAGCCTCTCGCTTTATACGTTTCTGTGACTCCTTTAATATTCCGATTATTACGTTTGAAGATGTTACTGGATTCTTCCCTGGTATAAAACAAGAACATGGTGGAATTATTCGTCACGGTGCTAAAATTTTATACGCTTATTCAGAAGCGACTGTTCCTAAGATTACTGTTATTTTAAGAAAGGCCTATGGCGGAGCTTATGTTGCTTTAAATAGTAAATCAATTGGAGCAGATCTAGTATACTCATGGCCAAATGCGGAAATTGCCGTAATGGGACCTCAAGGAGCTGCGAATATTATTTTTGCAAAAGAGATCGCAAAAAGTGAAAATCCTGAGGAAACAAGAGCCCAAAAAATTGAAGAATATCGTGAAAAATTTGCCAACCCATATGTTGCAGCTGCTCGTGGTATGGTGGACGATGTAATTGAACCAAGAGATACTCGTATTAAACTAATTCAAGCATTAGAAATGATGAGAAAGAAAAAAGAAGAACGTCCTAAGAAAAAACACGGTAATATTCCGTTGTAAGATCATATAAGAAATTCAAGCGTAATTGATATGCTCCCCTTAAGGTAGACAGATGAAAAAATAAATCTGTTTTAACCTTAGGGGGATTTTTAATTATTTGTTTCCCTTAAATTTAAGCGGTATACTAAATGGGTGAATACATATTTTGGAGGTATACATATGGTGAATCAAGAGCGATTGTTAAATGAATTTTTAGAATTGGTACAAATTGATTCCGAAACGACAAATGAAGCTGAAATTTCTAAAGTATTAAAGAAGAAATTTGAGGATCTAGATGTTCATGTATATGAAGATGAAACAAAAGAACAAACCGGTCATGGTGCGGGAAATTTAATCTGCACATTGGATGCGAATAAAGAGGGAGTGGATCCGATTTATTTTACTTCCCATATGGATACAGTGGTCCCCGCGGTTAATGTAAAGCCTTCTATTAAAGAAGGTTATGTCGTTTCAGATGGAACAACCATATTGGGAGCAGATGATAAAACAGGTCTTGCTGCTATGTTTGAAGCGATTCGTCAATTAAAAGAACAAAATATTCAACATGGTATAATCCAATTTATCATTACCGTAGGAGAAGAATCAGGTTTAGTAGGAGCTAAAGCTTTAGATTCTTCCTTATTAAAGGCTAAATATGGCTATGCGCTCGACAGTGATGGTACAGTAGGAGATATTATTGTCGCTGCTCCTACACAAGCCAAAATTAAAACAGTCATTTATGGAAAAACAGCTCATGCTGGTGTCGCCCCTGAAAAAGGTGTATCGGCCATTACGATTGCAGCGAAAGCAATTGCCAAAATGCCTCTTGGCCGAATTGATGAGGAAACGACAGCTAATATTGGCCGTTTTGAAGGGGGAAGAGCAACGAATATCGTATGTGATCGCGTGGATATTTTAGCTGAAGCTCGCTCTTTAGAAAACGAAAAAATGGAAGCTCAAGTTGAAAAAATGAAAACAGCGTTCATCCAAACAGCTAAGGAAATGGGTGGAAGAGCAGAAGTAAATGTTGAGGTCATGTACCCTGGCTTTAAATTTGGAGAAGGGGATCATGTTGTCGAGATTGCTAAAAAAGCAGCAGAAAAAATTGGCCGTCCATGTAAACTATTAACGAGCGGTGGGGGCAGTGATGCGAATGTTATTGCAGGATTTGGTATCCCTACTGTTAATCTTGCCGTAGGCTATGAAGAAATTCATACGACAAGTGAAAAAATGCCGATTGCGGAATTGGTAAAAATTGCCGAAATGACGGTTGCCATTATTGAAGAAGTTGCTAATGGGAACTAAATGCTTTTTGAAAAAGATGGGAGCCATCGTTTGTGGTTCTCATCTTTTTTTTAGCTGTTTTTGAATAGATCAAAAGAGGAATGGCCCATTTATAATCACCCACAAATGAAGCCCATGATTTCCAACGGGAGATATGGTAAAATAGTAATGGGTAATAAGAGATAAGGGGGGTTAGTTTTGAAGGATCAGGCAGTTGTATTTTTTTCAGGGCAAGAAGAATACTCGTTACCGATTGAACACGTTCTTTCAATTGAAAAAATCGATTCTATTCATCCGCTTTCACATTTACAAGGTTATGTAAAAGGTGTTGTGAAAGTTAGAAATGAATTAATTCCTATCATTGACTTTGAATATTTGCTATATGAGAGAGAATTAAATCGACTAGATGATGGTCGTTTAATTGTCATTCGAACGGATTCTCTTACATTTGGAATCTTTGTGAAGGAGGCAAAGGAAATTATCAATATTCCTCCTGGCTCTATAAAACAAGTAGGTCTCATCGCTTATGGAAAGACAAAGTATTTTTCATCTGTCGTTCATTTAGAAAACAGACTCATCACCATGATAGATCCAGATATTCTTGTTTCCTCATTAGATGGGATAAAGGAAATAGAAGACTATATGACAAACTATCGGTCAGATGATGGGAACGTAGAATAAGTGAAGAATGATGTAATCTCGTGATAAATTGCCTCTTTTTAGCTTACTCTCTTCCTAAAAAGCATTCCTATGCCTTTGGTGAAATTTGACGAAAGTAGAAGAAATGTCTTTTCACATGGACTTTTATTCTTATGCTAAAATAGAAGAATATTCAGAATGTTTAAAGGGGGAGTATACTTGCGAACACATTTTATTGCTGGACATGCTAAACTACCATCTGGAATGGCTGCAAAGAGTATTTATGAAACCTTAACAATCACAGCAGAAGTGGACAAAAAATACGGGGTAATTATTAATGCTTCTTGTACATTGGCGACAGAGCACGGGAGAAGCTATATTTCGAACTTATTAAAAGGTTATAGTTTGCAAGATGGAATTGAAGAACCACTCATTCATTTAAACAATCATTACTTAGGAAAAGCATGCAATGCATTAACTTCAGCTTTAAAAGATTTATACAAGCAGTACAGAATTCTACATAAAGTTTCTTAAAGGCCAGAAAGTAGATCATACATCTCCTTTTGAAACCTAAGGCCACCGGTCGATTGCCGATGGCTCTAAAGTTTCCCTATCGGTATTCCCACTATTGGTTAATTATTTCCTCATTCCTTTTTTGTTCAACCCCTTCTATATTAGCAAATAAGAGGCTATCCCGTTAGCATCTAAAAGATAGGGGATAGCCTCATTCTTTATTGTCTAGGAACTTTATCTCAGTCGAAGACTATGAAATCCGTACGCCGCTGAACAGGCGCTTCCGCATTTGTTGACGTCTAGCTTCAGCGCCTATCGGCTAGCGAATTTCTCCGCCTTCTCCCTACGATAAGTCAACATCAGCTCGTGGAAGACCTCGCTGTGTTTCCTTTATCTCAGTCGAAGACTATGAAATCCGTACGCCGCTGAGCAGGCGCTTACGCATTTGTTCTTCATAAATTTTTCGTTACTTCTATAATCGAAGCTCTTAAGATCTCGAACACTTTTTCAATTTCTTGTTTATTGATAATGAGTGGTGGAGCAAATACGATTGTATCTGCCTCATTAAATGTAACGGTTCTTAATATGAGTCCTCGTTTTCTAGCTTCACTGACGACAAGAGCGGAGACTTTTGTTGGGAAGCGTTCGTTTGTTTTTTGATTTTTCACGATTTCCAACGCACCTATTAATCCTAATGAACGAACTTCACCGATGACAGGTAATTCACTTTGTAATGATTTTAGCTGTTTGTGAAGTTCCTCTCCCATTTTTCTTGAGTTCTCAACTAAATTTTCTTCCTCAATGATTTGAATATTGCGAAGTCCAACTGCACAAGAGGTAGGATGTCCACTATAGGTAAATCCATGAAGTAATGTTCCTTCTGATAATTCAATAAATTCCTTGTGAAGCTTCTCGCGGATAACGACCCCACCTAATGGGATATAGCCACTTGTAACTCCTTTCGCAATCAACATCACATCAGGTACAACATTCCAGTGTTCGCACGCAAACATTTTACCTGTTCTACCAAAGCCTGTAATGACTTCATCGGCGATCAATAAAATATTATGCTCGTCACAAATTTGGCGTATCTCTTGGAAATACTCGTTTGAAGGGATGTTTACTCCACCGGCACCTTGAATCGGTTCAGCAATGAAGGCAGCAATTTGATCGGCACCTTCTTGTTCAATTATTGCCCTTACCGCTTCTGTTGAAAAAGGATCGACATGTAAGAAATCTGGTGCAAGTGATGAAGTCATATTTTGGAATCCCTCAATACCTGTCGCACTCGTTGCACCGACTGCTACACCATGGTACGCTTTTTGACGAGAAATAATTTTTGATTTATTCGGCAGTCCTTTCAGCTTCCAGTAATGTCGCACCAATTTGTAAGCGGTGTCATTTGATTCAGAACCACCAGAAGTGAAAAAGACAGCATTTAAATCCCCAGGAGTAATTTGGGCTATTTTTTCAGCTAAACGAATAGCAGGTTCATTACTGAAAGTTGCGAAACAAGAGGAGAATGCAAGCTTTTCCATCTGTTCTTGAGCAGCTTGTGCAAGTTCTTTTCGTCCGTATCCAATATTGACATTCCATAAGGAGGCCATTCCCTCAATATATGTTTGACCATTTACATCTGTTAAGTATACTCCTTTTCCCTCTTTGAAAATGATAGCAGGACCATTTGCTTGTTGCTCTTTAATAGAGGAGGTAGGATGGATAAAGTGCTTTTTATCAAGTTCTACTAACTCATTAGTTAAGGTTGGTTGTTTGATCATTTTGAATCTCTCCTTCATTTATTACTTTTGTTTGTGTTGGTATTTTAAATAGGAAATAGAATCCTATGATCCACCATACAAGTGTTATAACCCATTCGTACGGCCAAACCAAAGCGGACGGCATTCCTGGCATGTATAATGTGATAAAGCCAATGGATAAAATAAGGGCGGTCCAACCGACGAAAGGACTTTTTCCTGCTCGGAATGGGCGATGTAATGTTGGTTGGTCCTTTCGTAAGTAAAGAAAAGCACAGGCAACAAAAAAGTATGCGAGAACAATCGCGAGTCCCCCCGCATTTGTAAACCAAACGAGTGCAGGACGTCCCAATAACGGTGAGAGTGTTGATAGAATTCCAATGACAAGAATCGCATTGCTAGGAGTTTTGTATTTTGGATGAATTTCACCAAACCATTTGGGCAAAATTCCTTCTTTTGCCATGGCGTACATGATTCGACTTGCTCCGATAATAAAAGCATTCCAGCTTGTCAAGATCCCGGCAATTCCGCCTAGAATTAATATTTTGGCAAAGGTCTGTGAACCGAAAACGGCTGCCATTGCATCCGCTGTCGCCAATTTGGCATTAGCTAATTGGTTCGTATTCAGACCGAGTGATACACCAAGAATAATGAGGATGTACCAGATAACAGCAAAACTGACGGATAAAATAAGAATCTTTCCAATTGCTTTCATCGGAATATTCATTTCTTCTGCTACTTGTGGGATGACATCAAAACCGACAAATAAAAAGGGGGTCATAATTAATACGGTCATTAAACCAGCACTACCACCGACAAACAGAGGTTCCATATTTTTTACTTCTCCGCCAGTAAATGAGCCAAATGTTAAGAGAAGGCCAACAGCAACGAGTGTAAGTGTTAACACTAACTGAAGAACAGCTGCTTGCTTCACTCCAATCCAGTTAATGATCGTAATAATAATCGATCCAACCATCCCGATTGCCGCCCAGGAGAAATATACATCCCAATCGGCAAGTGTCCACATATAACCTAGTTGATAATTGGGGAAAATATATTCAATAACGGTCGGCAAGGCAACAGCTTCAAAGGCTACTACTGAAATATAGCCAAATAAAAGAGCCCATGAAACAACGAATGCAAGACGTCTTCCGAGAGCCTCCTTAACGAAATAATAGGCACCTCCAGTTTTTGGGAAAATCGTTGTCAACTCAGCATAAGTTAAACCGACAAAAATGACAAGAATCCCTCCGAGGAAAAAGGCGATCATCGATCCAAGAGAACCGGCTTTTAAAATCCAGTCACCCGAAAGAACGACCCAACCCCAGCCAATCATTGCACCAAAAGCTAAAACTAAAACATCTACGCGGGATAAGACTTTATTAAAATCTTTATTTTGATTCATAGCATTCTCCTTTGTTTTTTTCTTACAGGCACCTTGATGGCTTCGGTTTCATGTTTTTAACCCATCCCAATGCTAGATTTCTACATCATTTGGAATATGAGGGGGGGAAGCCCCCCAGTGTGCAAATTATTTCACTTAGCTGTTTTTAAAGACTTGAGACTGGATTTTCAGTGAAAGGCCATGATGGCAACATATTATTAAGCGGTTTATCTTCACGATAACCAAGGACATATTCTGCTTGCATAATCGTATGAATTTCTCTTGTCCCTTCATAAATGACTGGTGCTTTTGAGTTACGTAAATAACGTTCAACTGGGTATTCATTTGAATAGCCATATGCTCCATGAATTTGAACCGCATCATCGGCTGCTTTATTGGCAAAATCACATGCTTGCCATTTTGCAAGAGATGTTTCTCTAGTATTACGTTTTCCTTGATTTTTTAGCTCGCCGGCGCGATAAACAAGCAGGCGGCTCATTTGAAGTCCAGCCTCCATATTCGCGATCATTTGTTGAACAAGTTGATGTTTTCCAATCTCTTTTCCAAATGTTTTTCTTTCGTGACAATATTTGACGCTTGCTTCTAAACACGCCATAATTTGTCCAACGGCTCCAGCTGCAACTGTAAAGCGGCCATTATCTAAAGCGGACATGGCAATTTTGAATCCTTCACCTTCTTGACCTAGAAGGTTTTCTTTCGGGACTTTTACATTATCAAAAAATATTTCGCCCGTATTTCCAGCGCGAATTCCAAGCTTTCCTTTAATCGCTTTTGAAGAGAAGCCAGGCATTGTTCGTTCTACGATAAAAGCGGAAATACCGTGATGTTTTTTAGACTTATCTGTATAGGCAAATACAAGGAAATGATCGGCCACATCACAAAGGGAGATCCATGTTTTTTGCCCGTTTAAAATATAGTAATCGCCTTCTTTTTTAGCGGTTGTATTGATGGAAGCGACATCTGAACCAGCCCCAGGCTCTGTTAATCCGAATGCTCCTATTTTTAACCCTTTTGCTTGTGGCACAAGATACTTTTGTTTTTGTGCTTCGGTTCCCCATTGGAAAATGGTTAGACTATTTAAACCGGTATGGACGGACACTGCTGTTCGAAATGCTGTGTCTCCACGTTCTAATTCCTCACATACAATTGCTAATGCGTTATAGTCCATCCCACTTCCACCATACTGTTCAGGAATACAAACGCCCATAAGACCAAGATCGGCTAATTTTGACATTATATTTGTTTCAAAATGACCTTTTGCATCCCATTCCCCAATGTAAGGCATAATTTCTTTATCAACAAAACTTCTTACAGTATTTTTTAATAATTGTTGCTCCTCAGATAAATTAAAATTCATTGTATTTTCACTCCTATATGATTTGATTTTTTTGTAAGTCTGCAATGGTTGCAGCGGAATATCCTAATTGTGTTAAAATTTCCTCCGTGTGTTCACCTGGCATAGGTGGATGCTTTTCAAAAGTTGGCGGTGTTTTTGATAATTTCAAAGGGCTGCCGACAAGACGAATATCTCCAGCTTCCGGGTGGTTCATCGATAAAAACATTTCCCTTGCTTGTAACTGTGGGTCAGCAACTAAATCTTCCATACTTTGAATCGGTCCACAAGGAATCGTATTTTGCTGACATAATTGTTGCCAATAGGCTGTTGGCTTCTTAATGAATTCATTTTGTAAAATAGGAATTAAGGTTTCCCGATGTGTTACTCGATTCGGATTTGTTGAAAACTGCGGATCTTGGGATAATTCTGGCAACCCAATGATGGAACAAAGATGAGCAAACTGACGGTCATTTCCAACGGCAATCACCATTTCGCCATCGGCCGTTTGAAAGGTTTGATAAGGAACGATATTAGGGTGACGATTTCCAAGCCGAGTTGGAATTTTTCCTGACATTAAATAATTGCTTGCAATATTAACGAGAGAACTAACAGCTGTATCATATAGCGATACGTCAATTTTCTGGCCAGTCCCTGATTGCTCCCTTTCATAGAGGGCAGCATGAATCCCTATACATGCGTATAAACCAGTCAGAACATCTGTAATGGCAACGCCTACTTTTTGCGGAGTTGAATCTTCCTCACCAGTGATGCTCATAAAACCACTCATGGCTTGGATAATGAAATCATATCCCGGTAAATGTTTATAAGGTCCAGTTTCGCCAAATCCTGTAATCGAACAGAAAATAATTTTCGGGTTTATTTTAGCTAAGGACTCATATCCAAGGCCAAGTCTGTCCATCGTTCCCGTTTTAAAATTATTAATGATGACATCACATTCACTTATTAGTTTTTGAATGATTTTTTTCCCTTCATCGGTTTTTAAATCAATGGTGATACTTTTTTTATTTCGGTTTGCACATAAGTAGTAAGCGCTTACGCCATTTTGGAAGGGCGGTCCCCATCCACGGGTTTCATCACTTCCTCCAGGCGCCTCCACTTTAATGACTTGTGCTCCTAGATCCCCGAGAATCATTGTGCAATAAGGACCCGCAAGCACTCTAGTTAAATCAAGAATTTTAACCCCATTTAAGGCACTGAACAATGAATTCCCTCCTTTCCTAATGAATAAAAAAACCAGTAATTTCAAATTCACTTGTAATGTAAGCGAATTGAATTTACTGGCTTCTATCTGCTGGAACCGATCTTGTAGGATGAGTGAGCAGACTGAACAGTTCATTTGATTAAAATATAAAGATAGCTCGTTTAAACAAATTTGGTTTAAAATTTGTACTCAAGCTTTAAATGTCTATTCCTTATGTTTAATCATATAAAATTCTGAATAGTTTGTAAATATATTTTTGAATATTTTTTTACATTTTTATTTTTTACTTGATTTTTATATTAGTTTTGAAATATATCGTATTTTATGATCAATATGTTTGATTGGTATAATATAGACAAGATCTATTAGGAAGTGACGATGATGCGAGAGCTCTATCCGAAAAATGGTCGAGTTATTTTACATGTGGATATGAATAGTTTTTATGCGTCAGTTGAGATGGCTTATGATTCGACACTCCGGGGAAAGCCATTAGCAATTGCGGGAAATCCGAAAGAGAGAAAGGGAATTATCGTAACATGTAGTTATGAAGCAAGAAAATTTGGTGTGAAAACGACGATGCCCCTCTGGGAAGCCAAAAAGCTATGTCCAAATTTAATCGTGCGCCGACCTAATTTCGATCGTTACCGTGCAGCCTCCCAAGAAATGTTTGCGATATTGCGACAATTTTCTGATTGGGTGGAACCTGTTTCAATCGATGAAGGGTATGTAGATATTACGGATTGTTTCGAACTTGGCTCTCCAGTCCATATTGCAAAAATGATCCAGAAGAGAATAATGGAACAATTAAATTTACCTTGTAGCATTGGAATTGCACCCAATAAGTTTTTGGCCAAAATGGCTTCCGATATGAAAAAACCGATGGGAATTACGATTTTAAGAAAAAGAGATGTCCCCCGTCAATTATGGCCACTACCTGTTGTTGAAATGCATGGCATTGGAAAGAAAACAGCTGAAAAACTGAACACGATACAAGTGTTTACGATTCAGGATCTAGCGAAGGCAAATGAATTACAACTAAGAAACTTGTTAGGGATTAATGGAATTCGATTGAAAGAACGGGCCAATGGAAACGATTCGAGAAAAGTGGATCCGAATGCAGTTAATGAATTTAAAAGTGTCGGAAACTCGATTACATTGCCGATGGATTTGACTAATCAAAAAGAGCTATTAGAAACACTCCGGAAATTAGCAGAGAAAGTTTCTATTCGTTTAAAGCATAAAAAAATGGTTTCCTTCAACATTGCCATTATGATCCGATATAAAAATCGAAAAACGATTACAAGAAGTCGTAAACTACCTACTCCTATTTTCACAAAAGAGGAGATATTTGCCGCGTCTAAACGACTATTCCTTGAACATTGGAACTTAAATGCTGTACGATTGCTTGGGGTTACCGCACAGGAACTACTTGAAAAAACGGCTAGTTCAGAACAATTAAATTTATTTAATTATGAGGAAAAAGCAAAATTGGAGCCACTTATTGATACTGTGAAGCATCTTCAAGATAAATATGGGAAAAATATTATTACAAAAGGAATCGATGTAACTGAAGAACAGAAGCTGTTTTCAACAGAAAAGGATACGAGTTTCAACAAAGATTTTCTCTATAATAGAGAGGACTAGTTTGTGAAGATAAACGTTTCATTCAATTGTTAAGAAGTTCTAATTTACCATGAAGGGAGATGGCGGATGATGGTTAAACAACAAATAGGTGTCATCGGATTAGCAGTGATGGGAAAAAATCTTGCCTTTAATATTGAGAGTAAGGGATATTCCGTTGCGGTCTATAATCGTTCAAGTGATAAAACCGATTCCATTTTAAAAGAAGCAAATGGGAGAAATCTTAAAGGGTTCTATACTTTAGATGAGTTTGTTTCATCTTTAGAAGCCCCGCGAAAAATTTTATTAATGGTAAAAGCAGGTCTCCCAACGGATGAGACACTTGCCCAATTGAAACCATTATTAGAAAAAGGCGATATCGTCATTGATGGGGGAAATACATTCTTTCAAGATACGAGACGCCGAAACAAAGATTTAAATGAATTGGACATCCATTTCATTGGCACAGGGGTTTCAGGTGGTGAAGAAGGGGCTTTGACGGGGCCATCAATTATGCCTGGCGGACAAAAGGCGGCTTATGATTTAGTAGCCCCCATTTTAAAAGATATTTCGGCAAAAGTAGATGGCGAACCATGCTGTACGTATATAGGACCAGATGGTGCTGGGCACTATGTAAAAATGGTACATAATGGAATTGAGTATGGGGATATGCAGTTAATTGCCGAAGCCTATTTTCTATTGAAAAATGTATTAGGATTACAGGCTGAAGAGCTTCATGAGGTCTTTGCAGATTGGAATAAGGGAGAGTTGGATAGCTATCTAATCGAAATTACCGCCGATATTTTCACGAAAAAAGATGAACAAACAGGTAGGCCATTAGTGGATATGATTTTAGACAAAGCAGGCCAAAAAGGAACAGGAAAATGGACAAGTCAAAGCGCATTAGACCTAGGGGTTCCATTACCGCTTATCACGGAGTCTGTATTTGCTAGATTTCTATCAAGCCTAAAAAAAGAGCGAGTCCATGCAAGTCAATTATTAAAGGGGCCAAACATGGATGGATTCGAGGGGGACCGTCAAATATTTATTGAAGCGGTACGCAAAGCGTTGTATATGAGTAAGATTTGCTCTTATGCTCAGGGATTTGCCCAAATGAAGGCCGCTTCAGATGAATATGGCTGGGATTTACGTCTGGGGGATATTGCGATGATCTTTCGTGGCGGCTGTATCATTCGCGCACAGTTTCTACAGAAAATTAAAGAAGCGTTTGATCGTGATGCGAATTTAGCTAATCTTTTATTAGATCCATATTTTAAGGAAATTGTGGGAAATTACCAAGCAGCACTTCGGGAAGTGATTGCGACGGCAGTTAAATTAGGAATTGCCGTGCCTGCCTTTTCAGCGGCACTTGCCTATTATGATAGTTATCGTGCTGAATTTCTACCAGCCAATTTGATTCAAGCTCAGCGTGATTATTTTGGTGCCCATACGTATGAGCGAGTGGACCAAGAAGGGCATTTCCATACGAAATGGTTTTAAACAAATAGTAAAAAGCTAAGGCTCTTTTAAGTCGATGATGGATTATAAAGAGCCTTGCTTTTTTTGAAATCCTATTTTTTGATAAAATGGATGAACTTATGAAAAAAGCTGCTGGATTTTTTCTTTTGAAGTTTTTTTTCCTTTGATTCGTTGATCCAAATTGATTCTTTTTCAACTGCATGTGGGTGGGTAATCACAAGACCGACATTTGTTTCAGCCTCTTGATTATGAACGATTGTGTAACGAATCTTCAGTTGATCAGCGAGTTGAGTATATTTTGATAAATAAGAATAATCGATATTTCCGTTTAAAAGCATCTGGACATCTTTATTTGTTTGGATCCATTGTTTTACTTCTGAATAGATTTCTTTCTTCATCACTTGCCCAATCGTTAAGGCACCTTCCACTCTTTCACGTAATGTCCCTAGGAATTTTTTTCTTTCTGCCGGTTTGATTTCCTTTTGACCATAGATTCCATTTTGTAAATAATCTTCTACATTCGGATTATTCAAATAAACACCACCTAATTATGCCATTTTTCTTAATGTTTTCATCTTTTACTCTTTCAAAAGCTTCTAGAAATGAGAACAGGTGAAAGAGCATAAACAAATGAATGTCTAGTTGGATAAAGAAAGCTATATTCAAGTGACCAAATGGTTAGAATGCCCCGTCAATAAGTATTATACGGGCGGGCGCGGCATCTGTTCCTTGAATAGGCAATGGGGCAGCCACCATAAAATAAGATCTAGCTTGTACGTCAGCTAATTGTACGCCTTCGATGATCGTAATATCGTTTCCTAGTAAGGCTCGATGGGTGGGATGATTGGTTTGGGAGCGTTCAATCCCTAAAGCATCAATTGCGACCCCCGCAATTCCAACATCCACCAAATAGTGAGCAGCATCCTCTGCCAAATATATAAAATCAAAATTAAATTTTTTATCAAATGAATTCTTTGTCTTCAAAAGGATAAAATCATCTTTTTGAATATCTTTTTTTTGTAAATCTATTGCTGTAATTTTTTCATTAACTTCGGTCAAGTCGATTACTTTGCAAGGACGGACAAGTTGTTCAATTTTGATGGTTTCAATTGTTTTTCCCTCATTCATCATATGAAGAGGGGCGTCCACATGAGTACCTGTGTGAACGTCTAAACATATACGTGATTCCGTAACATGCCCATTCGTTTTTTGAGTAATCGACGGTTGTTTTTCTGGTTTATTTTTATATACGCTCATGCCTTCATAAATAGGTGCTGTAATATCATAAATCTTCATTTAAAAGATTCACCCTTTCTTATTGCTTAGAAAATGATAAAATTTCTCCGTCTTCTCCCTACGATAAGTCAACTTCAGCTCGTGGACTACCTTTCAGTGTTTCCTTTATCTCAGTCGAAAACTCCAAAAATCTATGCCGATGGTCGAAGCGTTTGTTATTTACATTCATCTACATCAAGATAATCGATCGGCCACCAGAAAAAGCCATCCTGTTCTAATAGTTGATCTGCTTGTTTTGGCCCCATCGATCCTGCTTCATAATTCGGGAATTTCTCTGTTGTCTCTGCCCAATGATGGGAGATTGCGTCAATGAAATTCCAGGATAAGGCTACTTCATCCCAATGGGTAAAATTCGTTGCATCTCCTCTTAACGCATCGTATAGAAGTTTTTCGTATGCTTCAGGTGTATTGATTCCATTGAATCTATTATTGGAAAAGCTAAGTTTTACAGGTGTACGATCTAAATATGGACCGACTCTTTTCGCATTTAAATACAATGTGATCCCCTCGTCAGGTTGAATATGAATGACGAGCAGATTTGGAGTAAGGGGCTGATCTGTTTGATAGTATAAATTCATCGGAATATCTTTAAACTGTATGACGATTTTCGTTGATTTCTTTGCTAATCTTTTCCCAGTTCGAATATAGAAGGGGACACCTGCCCAACGGAAGTTATCAATTAATATTTTTCCTGCAACAAATGTTTCTGTATCGGACTCTGGGTCGACATTGTGTTCCTCTCGATAGCTAATTTGCTGTTCTTGATTAATTTTGCCAGCGCCATATTGCCCCCGGACAAAAAAATGCTGAATGTTTTGACCTTCAATGCGACGCATAGCACGCAAAACCTTCACCTTTTCACTGCGAATTTCATCGGTTGTTAATTTAATTGGTGGTTCCATCGCAAGTAAGGCGACCATTTGGAGTACATGATTTTGAACCATATCTCTCAAAGCCCCGTTTTTTTCATAATAGCGACCTCGTTCTTCGACTCCGAGGGTTTCGCTTGTTGTAATTTGAACATTGGATATGTATCGACTGTTCCATAACGGTTCGAATAAGGCATTAGCAAAACGAATGGCTTCGATATTTTGAACCATTTCTTTTCCAAGATAGTGATCTATTCGGAATATTTCACTTTCACGAAAGGCTGTTCGGATTTTTTCATTTAATGCTTTGGCCGATTGTAAATCATGCCCAAATGGCTTCTCAATAACAAGACGACTAAATCCGTTTGTATCCGTGAGTCCATCTCTTTTTAGATGTTCAGCAATGGTTCCAAAAAATTCTGGTGCCATAGCTAAATAAAACATCCGATTGCCGTTAAGATGGTATTTCGTATTTAACTGATTAGCCAGCTGCAGTAATTCAATATATGCTTCTGTATTCGTGACATCAAGTGATTGATAATAAAAATGAGAAAGGAACTCTTCCATCTGTTCATTCGAATGGATCGCAGCTATAACAGATTCCCGTACATGGTTTCGAAATTGCTGTTCTGTCCATTGTCGTCTAGCCACCCCTACACAGGCGAAATGGTTAGAAATTTCCCCTTTTTTAAATAAATTATATAAAGAGGGGAATAGTTTTCTTTTAGCTAAGTCACCTGTTGCTCCAAAGATAATGGTTAAAGCCGGAGTATCCGTCTGTTTCAATGTTATGACCTCACTTTTCTGGAAAAAACTTAAAAATGTACTGTATGAGTCTTTAATTTTAGCTATTTGTCCATTTAAGCGCAACTATTCCTGATGGATTCATTGTTGTATTGTTCCCTAATATTTTCAGTCTCACACTTAATGACAATGGGAAATAAATTTGATTTTAGTGGAGATTGCTCTCCTTTTATGTCAGAATAATAAATTATAGCCCTCTATCATTTGAAGGGAGAGAAAATGTTTTGGAATTATTATTTTTAGGAACAGGTGCTGGGGTTCCAGGGAAGGTTAGAAATGTTACTTCAATAGCGTTCAAAATGCTAGAAGAGAGAGGTGCCATTTGGTTATTTGACTGTGGAGAAGCGACGCAGCACCAAATTTTACACACGTCATTAAAACCACGTAGACTTGAAAAAATCTTTATTACCCATTTACATGGTGATCATATATTTGGATTACCTGGATTATTAGGTAGTCGTTCCTTTCAAGGTGGAGAGACACCGATTACAATCTATGGGCCAGAAGGGATTGCCGCTTACGTCCATACCAGTTTAACAGTAAGTGGTACAAGATTGAAATATCCCATTGAAATTGTTGAAATTTCAGAAGGAGTAATTTTTGAAGATTCTCAAATGAAAGTAGAAGCAGCCGTTTTAGATCACGCCCTGCCATGTTTTGGCTACCGAATGACGGAAAAAGATAAATCGGGTGTTTTGCTAGTAGACAAGCTGAAGGCAGATAAGGTACCCCCAGGTCCAATCTATAAGAAAATTAAAAATGGGGAAACGGTTCAACTGGAAGATGGACGGATCATTTCAGGGGATCAGTACGTTGGTCCTTCACAGAAAGGAAGAGTTGTCACAATTTTGGGAGATACCAGACCGTGTGAAAATGCTGTTCAATTATCTTTACATGCTGATTTACTCGTTCATGAGGCAACTTTTAATCGGGAGTCGGTAACAATGGCTCATGACTATTTCCATTCAACAACAGCCCAGGCGGCGATGACGGCGAAGAAGGCAGAAGTAAAAAGGCTATGCCTTACCCATATAAGTTCAAGATATAATGGGGAGGAGGCTGAACAGCTTCGATTAGAAGCAGAAGAAATTTTTTCTCCTGTTACATTAGCCCATGACTTTTTAGAAGTTCCGATTGTTCAAAGCTAAAAATCCCCGGGAAATTTCCCCCAGGGGATTTTTTAACTTTGTTAAAATTTCCATCCACGTTCATATGGTATAGGACTTTCAAGTGTATATTTCAGCTCTTTTGCTGCGTTCAGTGGCCAGTATGGATTTCTTAAAAACTCTCTGCCAATAAATATAAGATCGGCTCGCTCGTTTTGTAGAATTTCCTCAGCTTGAACACCAGAAGTAATCAGTCCTACAGCTCCAACGGCCATATCTGCTTGATGCTTAATCTTCTCAGCCAAAGTGACTTGATAGCCAGGATAAACAGAAATTTTCGCTGGCACAACAGCACCTGAACTCACATCGATGAGATCTACCCCTTGGCTTTTCATCCATCGGGTCATTGTTACATAATCTTCTACATCTAATCCATTTGGAGCATAGTCTTTTGCCGATATTCGGACGAATAATGGTCCATCCCATACTTCTTTAACAGCCTCAATAATTTCCCGTAAAAACCGATAACGATTTTCTTGACTACCTCCATAGAGATCCTCTCGTTTATTCGATAGGGGAGATAAAAACTCATTAATGAGATACCCGTGAGCCCCGTGAATTTCGATTACGTCAAAGCCCGCTTTTTTTGCCCGACTTGCCCCATCTTGAAACGCCTGAATCGTATCCTTAATATCATCGATTGTCATTTCTTTCGGGGTTTTCATTTTATCATTGAATGGAATGGCAGATGGTGCGATGATTTCACCTTCTACCATCGCTTTTCTCCCGGCATGTGCCAACTGTATTCCTGTTTGAGTTCCATGCTCTTTCATCATAGATACTAAGGTTGTGAGTCCTTCAATATGGTGATCATTCCATATGCCTAAGTCTTTAGAAGAAATACATCCTTGTTTCGTAACGGCAGTAGCCTCGACCATGATTAAACCTGCTTGACCTACTGCTCGGCTCGTATAATGTGTCAGATGCCAATTTTCAACTTTTCCTTCCTCATTATGTGCTGAATACATACACATGGGTGACATGACAATACGGTTTTTAAATGTTACATTTTTAATTGTATAAGGTTCAAATAATTTAACGGACATGATTCAACCTCCCCATTTCTTCGTGTTCCGAACTTCTTTAAGTATAGCAAGACTTGGGTATTGATGGAAATGAAAAGGCTAGGTAGGAACTTTAATTGTAAGGGAGAAAAGGTTGATGGGGGGTCTTGAAGTGTTGAAGAGGGGGTTGAAGCAATCGGCGAGGGACCGATTGCTTTTAGTAACGAACTATTTTTTCATTTCTTGCTTTTGAAACCGACTGCCTAATCTTTTCGACTGTGCCGTCGCCTCCGTAATGCATTCGATAAAGGCGTTTTTTACGTTATGTTTATTCAAAACATTGAGTCCAGCTTCTGTTGTTCCCCCAGGACTTGTTACAGCTTTCCGTAATTCTTCCGTTTTGGCACCACTTGTCTCAATCATTCCAGCGGCACCTGTTAATGTTTGGATGATCAATTTTTTAGCTAAATCTTTTTCCAGACCAAGTATTTCTGCTGACGATTCCATCGCCTCAACTACATAATAAATAAAGGCAGGACCACTTCCTGAAATACCTGTTACTGCGTCTAATAAATGTTCTTCAACAATAACAGTTAAGCCGATCGCAGAGAATAGTTGAAGAGCGAGTTCCTTTTGTTGTTCGGTAACAGCTGAATTTAATGAGATGCCAGTGGCTGATTTTCCAATCATCGCTGAAGTGTTAGGCATTGCGCGCACGACGGCCACCTGTTGTTTTAGTTCACTTTCGATAAATTCCATTGGTACACCCGCAAGTACAGAGATAATCAACGTATCGGAAGTAACATAAGATTGTATTGTTTGTAATGCTTCTTTCACATCTTTTGGCTTCATAGCTAATACAATGACTTTTGCCCCTTGAAAAATGGTTTCGTGATCATAGCTTGTGTTTACTTTATACTTTTCCGTTAACTCCTGTAGTCTTTTCTGATTGGAGTGATTTGTGACGACAATCTCCTCTTTTTGGAGTGCTCCATTTACTAAAGCCCCTGTTATGATTGCTTCCGCCATTGAACCCGCTCCGATAAAGGCCGTTTTCATCTTCATTCCTCCTGTTTATTTTATAAAGATAAGTCTGATTCCGTATTCTTTTTTGAAGCTTCTAAACCTTTTTCACATTTAGGTGAAAATAGGGATTTGCAGTAACCTGGCGATTAATCGATTGCTGCTTCTCCCACACTTTTTTTAGAAAAAAGCTTATCTTAAAATAAAAAACCTTTCACCCTTGTAATAAAGGGCGAAAGGATCTCCTCCGTGGTACCACCTTTGTTTGTAAATTTAGTACATTTACACACTCATGTCCGTTAACGCCGGTTACGTTTAGGTTTTCCTAACAGCTCATAAGGTAGGTTCAATAGAAAAGGGGGCGGTGATGCTTTCCAGCCTATGAGCTTCACTCTCTTTCACCATTTTCTATTTACTAATCTTATTCACAGCTTTTGGGTGTATGAAAGGGGAAGAAAAAGTTCTAGCTCCCACTTGTTTTTTGAATTTACTTATTATTATGCAAAAAACGTTGCTTGCCCGTCAAGGGGTAATCCCCTTCTTTTTTATTTTATCCAGATGTTCTGGTGAAATTATGCGGAAATAATGACATTTATGATGAAACAATTTAAACTATAAACTTAGTAGTGCAAAAAAATACGGGAAATATGCAATTATAGTGGGAAATGTTTAAATAAACGGAGAACAAGTGCAAAAAAGCTGAAGAGTAGTGCAAATCTTCATGGGAAATGATCAAAAGCGAATGGGAAATAAGCAAAATGAAAAAAGTAACTCGAGAAAAATTGAGCCAAGTGAAGTAGAAAAATCTAAAGAGATTTGAAATATGTTAAATAGGGGATGAAAAAATGTGTGCACAATGGTTTGGTAATATCGGAAAAATTTCCTTGCCCACACCGTTTCCAGTAGGAGACGTTAATGTTTATGTAGTGAAAGGGGATAAACTCACTCTTTTTGATGCTGGGATCAACACGAAGGAGGGCTGGGATACCTTTGTTTTTGAACTGTCGCAGCTAGGGTATACGCCAGAAGATATTGAACAAATAATCCTTACTCATCATCATCCTGACCATGTTGGGTTGCTAGATTATTTTTCTGAGGACGTTGATGTGTTTGCTCATGAGGGTGCTGAACGCTGGACTGTTCGTACGGATGATTTTCAACAGGTTTGCCATGACTTTTATCGCAAGTCCTTCACACAGTTTGGACTCCCAAGGGACCCTGAACCAGTTATTCGTCAAATGCAAGCTCCATTAAAGTTTAGTTGCAAAGGACGCTCTCTCACAAGCTATCTAAAAGAAGGAGACCGACTCCCTGGACTTGAAGAATGGCTTGCCATCGAAACACCCGGACATTCGCAAAGTCATCTTGTCTTCTATCGGGAAAAAGATGGAATCATGATTGTCGGCGATCATGTGTTAGCAACAGTTTCATCGAATCCTCTTCTCGAACCCCCACGAAAGCCAGACATGGAACGGCCTAAACCACAAGTTCAATACAATGATTCTTTAAAGAAAGTTCTTCAATTTCCAGTTGAAAAGGCATTTACAGGGCATGGGACAGAAGTGAGCAAAATGCACGACTTGATTGATCGTCGACTTGGGCGCCAGCATGAACGAGCTATGAGTGTGAAAGAGATGTTAAAAGATGAACCACGAACGGCTTTTGAGGTGTGTAAACAACTATTTCCGGCTATTTATAAAAAACAACCTGATTTAACGATTTCAGAGTCAGTCGGCCAGCTCGATTACCTTCTTGAACTCGGTGAAATCACAGTTCATCAAAATGATAATGATATATTATATTTTTCTGCTAAGAGGTCATGAAAGTGAATAAGCGTTTAAAAGGGAAAAATATTGTCATTACAGGTGCTTCTGGTGGAATTGGTGAGCAAATGGCTTTAAAAGCTGCACAAAATGGAGCCAATATTGCTCTACTTGCTCGCAGAGAACCAAATTTATTGGCTATTCAACACCGAATTGAACAACAGTTCTCCGTTCGCGTACTTGTGTTTTCTGTTGATATTTCAAAACGAGCGGAAGTAGAGAAGGCTTTCACCGCTATATTTTCCAAGTTGGGATCGGTTGACGTATTAGTTAATAACGCTGGATTCGGCGTGTTTGATGAAGCACATCAAGCAAGTTGGAAAGATATTGAAGGGATGTTTCAAGTGAATGTATTAGGGCTTATTTCCTGTACTCAATTTGTTATCCCTCATATGAAAGAGAGAGGAAGCGGCCATATTATCAATATTGCTTCCCAGGCAGGAAAACTTGCTACTCCGAAATCGAGTGTATATGCTGCTACTAAACACGCAGTATTAGGTTTTACAAATAGTGTTCGAATGGAGCTTTCGCGTGATGGAATTTACGTAACGGCTGTCAATCCAGGTCCCATTGCGACAAACTTTTTTGAGATTGCGGACCAATCTGGTTCTTATGTAAAATCCATACAGAAATTGATGTTAGATCCTGAAAAAGTAGCGTCCACCATTACGAAAGCGATGTTTACGAATAAAAGGGAAATTAATTTGCCTAAGTGGATGAATGTCGGTAGTGTGTTATATGCTTTATTTCCACGGATGGTCGAACGAGTTGGCAAAAAGGCATTTTTTAAAAAATAACAGAAAGAGCGCGGGAGATCTGCGCTTTTTTTATGTCGTAATATATTCATACACGACATCTTCTATAATTTCAAAAATCTCCCCTTCATGATTCATATATCGTTTCATAATTTCGTTATATAAACTTGTATAATCTTCCTTTTCCTCTATTAAATCCACCCGATGATATTGGAGTAAACTTTGTTGGATCATTTTTTGTATGAGTTTCCTTTCCATCACATTTTCACCTCAAGACTATTATAATGATTTATCGTTATATTCATAGCCTTTTACTTTGAAATGGAAGATAATGAATTCCCAACCATTTAAAACAAGTTGAAATCGAACGAATATTCGCCTACAATAGTGAATATAATAGGAACAAATGTTCTTAATTGAGGAGTGAAAGCAATGGCTGCTGATTACAGTCAGCTTCCGAATGATAAGATTTTATGTGTGGATATAAAAAGTTTTTATGCAAGTTGTTCCGCAGTTATGCTCGGATTAGACCCGCTTACCTGTTATTTAGCGGTTGTAGGAGAGAAAGAAAGACCAGGAAGTGTGGTATTAGCTGCTTCTCCAAAAATGAAAAAAGAATTTGGAATTAAAACGGGATCACGCTTGTTTGAAATTCCGAAAGATCCACGAATTCAAATTGCGGAGCCAAACATGTCTACGTATTTACGAGTATCAACTGAAATAACAAAACTCTTTAACCGCTATGTGCCGATGGAGGCGATTCATGTATACAGTGTGGATGAAAGTTTTATAAAAGTGGATGGGGCGTTTCTTTTATGGGGAGATGTAAGAGAGATTGCTGAAAAAATAAAGGACGACATGGAAAGGGAGTTTCAATTACCTTGTGCAATTGGGATTGGTCCTAATATGTTAATGGCGAAACTTTGCCTGGATTTAGAGGCGAAGAAAAAAGGAATTTCAGAATGGACCTACCAAGATATTCCGACGAAATTATGGCCCATTTCCCCTTTGAAAAAAATGTGGGGAATAGGAAGTCGACTAGAAAAAAAGTTGAATCGAATGGGGATTTTTTCAGTCGGCCAGCTGGCGCGTTTCGATTTGGAAAAATTAGAGACGAAATTTGGGGTTATGGGAAACCAATTATATTATCATGCTTGGGGAGTAGATTTATCTACACTTGGGGCACCGATTTTAAAAGGGCAAATCAGTTTTGGCAAAAGCCAGATCCTACTTCGCGATTATAAAGAAGAAGAGGAAATTAAGCATGTTTTATTAGAAATGTGTGAAGAGGTGGCAAGAAGAGCACGCACCCAGAAAAAAGCGGGGAGGACCATTAGTTTAGGGGTCGGTTATAGTCATGAAGATTCTGGGGGAGGATTTAATCGGTCTAAAACAGTGGTGGAACCGACAAATGTGACGATGGATATTTATCGTATTTGCTTGCAGCTATTTCACGAAAATTATATTGGAAAAACGGTTCGCCAACTTTCCATTACCTTATCGAACGTAGTGGATGACCAGAATGTCCAGTTAAGCTTATTCGAACCAAATGGTTGGAAAAAGCGAAAAATCGGCTATGTTGTCGACCATATTCGTCAAAAATATGGGTATAATGCTTTATTACGGGCGATTTCTTATACAGATGCGGGTACAGCACTTCAACGCTCCCATTTAATTGGAGGCCATAAAGGATAATTTTTAAAAATATCCTTTTTATCAAATGTATATAAAGTAGGTGTTTAATGTGATTCGTGACCGCGGGAATATAAAATGGGTTTCGATGATGTTACCAGAACATGTAAAATTACTAAGAGAATATAATGAGAGTTTAAATAAAATTAAAAAACCGGTTCTAGATGAGCAAAAATATGAGGAATTTAATATAGTAGTTTGTGAAGCGATGGAGGAAAACACCACTCTACAATTTACCTATTATCAAAAGGGTGAAAGTAAAAAACTAATCGGCCATATTCATGATGTTAATCTTTTAAAAAACGAATTGCGAATTATCGATTCTTTTGGTCAAAAACATTCTTTGAAATTGGAGGATATCATTGGAATTGGAAAAGATTATAAAGAGGAATCTAATTAGTTTATAACACCGTTTGAAGTGAAACGGCGTTATAAACTAATTGGTTTTACTCTTCAGCACGAACGGTAGATTCAAATTTTCCTTTATGCGATCCGTCGCAAAATGGTTTGTTGTCTGATAAGCCGCAGCGACATAAAGAAAAAGTTTGTTTTGTATCGAAAGCATTCCCGTCTGTATCTACCAATTCTATTTTTCCTGTCACACGTAGTGGACCGTTATTCATGACTTTGATAATGGATGGATCCAACTGTTTCACCCCTTTCAAATAATATATCGATTCAATAAAAGAAGTACCTAATCAATATGTTATGATGAAAGGAGAAAAATTATAAGGAGAAAATCCATTAATGAAAATAGCGATTACTGAAGAAGCTACTCGTAAATTAGCGGAAAAAATGAAGAACAAAGAGATATGGATTAAATTAAAATATGATACAGAGGGGTGTGGGTGTTCTGTGGATGGCGTTCCTACTTTGTGGCTTGTTCCAGAAAAGGGGGAAGATGATGATGCCATTCAAACCAATTCGTTTCCAATTTTAGTAGAAAGATCGAAAATGATTTTTTATGATGAACAATTAACGATTGGCCTATCAGATGTAGGGACATTCAAGCTGAGCAGCCCCAATGAAATTTTGAATGCCAGAATGAATATAGTAGAAAGAACCTGAGAAATCCGCATGAGTTAATGACCATGCGGAGACTCCACAAATTCTGTTAAAAAGTCATCAATAGCAGCCATGTATTGCTCCTTGTTCTCATTATACGATTGGGCATGTGCTCCCTTTTCGGCAAGAAATAATTTCTTTGCTCCTGGCTTTGCTTCGTATAACGCTTTCGTCATTTCAGGCAAGATGAAATCATCGTCTTGACTATGAATAAATAAAATAGGTTTTTGAATATGTTGCACAGCCTCGATAGGGGAAATCGCCTTTAAACGGTATTTACCGCGTAAAAAAACAGACCAATCAGCTAAATGAAGAATTGTTTTAGGGGCTATTTTTAATATTCGTTTCATTTGGTGGGTCACTTGCTCTCGAAAATCAGAAAAAGGACAGTCGGCAATATAAAAGTCTGCACGGTCTTCCAATAACCCAGCATATAGAAGCATGGTTGCCGCTCCCATCGATTCCCCATGTATTCCGAAGAAAACTTCTTCACCTTCCCGTTTAATTAGCTCATCTACAATCGCTTTTAAATCATGCTTCTCGTAATAACCGTAACTTGTCGTTTTCCCCTCTGATTCCCCGTGCCGCCGATGATCATAAAGAATGGCATTATACCCACGTTCTAAAAAAATATTCATATATTTGATGGAGTTCACTTTATTTTCAGTCACTCCATGGCAAAAAATCATGAATTTTTTCTCGGGAAAAGGACGGAGAAAAATCGCCTTTAATCGATAGTTGAAAGGGGAAGAAATCCAAACTTCTTCTTTTGGAATAGTGGAGAAAAGGTCCGGATCCAACCGTTTTGCCTTCACTTCCCGTTCATAAATAAACTGATCATCTTTTTTCTTTTTGTATAAAATTAAGTTAGATAAATAAACCCCAGTTCCAATGATGAAAGAAGCAATCATTCCCATACGGATCCACCATTTTTTCAACATCATTCCCCCTTAAAAAGAATTACGGTATTATTTTACCACTTTTTAAAAGAAAAAAGCCTCAAAAAAGAGGCTATCCTACATTATTGTTCTGCATTTTGTCGTCTAGTCGGATGAATTGCTTGACTCATTTCTTCTGCCGCCATCACCTTTTTAGGTGTATCGGTATTCTTTTTTCCCTTTTGGCTATATCCGCCATCACGTTTTTGACTCATCTTTCTCCCTCCTTTCCTTAAACTGCTCTTATCGTCTGCAATGAAACTGGAAATTATCCAATAAACGAATGTTTGAAAAGATTTAAACAGTTGTTTAAATTTTTACTTCCCTTATATACTTTTTTATAGTAGTCTTTAGATATAGAAAATTCCGAAAATGGGATGGGAGGAAATACGATTGAAAAAGGAAGTTGTCATTGTAGCTGCTACTAGGACAGCCATTGGACAAATAAACGGATCATTAAAAGACGTGAGTGCCGTTGATTTAGGAGCAGCTGTAATAAAAGAGGCATTAAATAGAGCGGGGATCGCTGCTAATTTAGTAGATGAGGTCATCATGGGGAATGTACTTCAAGCCGGTTTGGGGCAAAACCCTGCAAGACAGGCAGCGATTAAAGCGAATATTCCGGTCGAAACGCCAGCAACAACCATTAATAAAGTTTGTGGTTCTGGATTGAAAGCGCTTCACTTTGCGGTGCAGGCCATTATGGCAGAGGAAGCGGATATTGTCGTTGCCGGAGGAATGGAGAATATGAGCAGAGCTCCATATGTGCTCAATCATGCAAGACAAGGTTTTAAAATGGGGGACCAAAAGCTAGTAGATAGCATGGTAAATGATGGTTTATGGTGTGCCTTCAACGACTATCATATGGGGATTACGGCAGAAAATTTAAGCGAAAAATACGAGATTACGAGAGAAGAACAAGATCAATTTGCGGTATGGAGTCAGCAAAAAGCAGAAAAAGCCGTTCAAGAAGGGAAATTTAAAGCGGAAATTGTTCCGATCGAAATACCGCAAAGAAAAGGTGACCCGCTTATTTTTGATCAGGATGAATATCCACGTGCGGGAACAACAGCAGAAAAACTAGCAAAATTACGACCAGCTTTCAAAAAAGATGGAACAGTCACAGCTGGAAATGCATCAGGGCTAAATGATGGAGCTGCAGCTGTTGTCGTGATGTCAAAAGAAAAAGCAGATGAATTAGGAGTCAAGCCATTGGCTGTGATTAAAGCAAATGCAAGTGCGGGGGTAGATCCGAGCATCATGGGAATTGGCCCTGTATATGCAGTGAGAAAGGCATTACAAAAGGCTGATCTTTCGTTAAATGACATCGATTTAATTGAAGCAAATGAAGCGTTTGCAGCACAGTCTATTGCAGTGGACCGAGAATTAAAATTTACAAAAGACATTCTGAATGTAAATGGTGGAGCCATTGCGCTTGGACATCCAATCGGTGCAAGTGGAACGCGGATCCTTGTTTCACTTATTTATGAAATGCAAAAACGCGAGTCCCGATATGGATTAGCAACTTTATGTATCGGTGGTGGCCAAGGAGTGGCGACGATTATCGAGAAGGTTTAAATCAAATACAATGATATCCTCCATTTTAGACGAATGGGGGTTTTTCTTTGCAAACATAACGGAAAAAGATAAGATAAAAGAAACAGCTTAAAGGAAAAAGCATGGAAGTTAGAAAGGAAGACGAAGGATGAAGAAGAACAAGCAATCGCGTCAAAAGAAAGCGTCCCAACAAGAAAATCTTACGTTAAAAGATGCATTAAATTCTGACATACTTGAACAATTAAAAGAAAAACAGAAACAATTACAAAAAGAAGAGTTAAAGCGTAAGGAAGAAGAGGAGGAGAAAAAAAGAGAAGAGCGGAGACAAAGAGAGAAAAATAAAAGTTTCGAAGAATTGTTAGGGGAGAGCAATTTAAACTGGAAAGATTATAAATAACAAAAGAGGATGTCCTAACCTTAAAGGTTAAGACATCCTCTTTCATGAAAATGATTAACGATGCACCGTGTATTGTGCTTCTTTAGTCAGAGACTGAAGGAGAGAGAGCTCTTCTTTAGATAAGGGCTTTTGTTGAACCGCTTGCACATTGTCCTTCAGTTGCTGTACGGAGCTTGCTCCTGCAACAACTGAAGCGACAGATTTATGAGCTAAATTAAATTGAATGGCCAGTCTTGTTAAGGAATGCTCATGCTGAAAACGGTTTTCCAAGGAAACTAGTAATTCTGTAAGTTCGTTATATGAATATTGTAAATACCCGTTTTCTCGAACAGAATCTGTCAGCTTTTCTCTCCAATTATCAGTAAGTAATCCTTTTGCAATAGAACCACGAGTCACAATACTAATATTGTTGTCTGAAAGAAGTGGCATTACCACTTCTTCAGGCCGCCGATCCAGTAAACTATATTGCATCATAACGCTCACGATATTGGATGATTGGACGTATTTGCGAATAACATTCGGTCGGATAGAAGAAATTCCGTAATAACGGATGAAGCCTTCTGATTTTAACTCCTCAAATGCTTCAATGGTTTCATCGATGGGGTCTTCTATCGTTCCCCCATGTAACTGATAGAGGTCAATATAATCAACGTCAAGCCGTTGTATACTTTTCTTTACAGCTTCCTTTATGTAATGTTTGGAAGGATCCCAAACCCAACCATCTTTATTTTGTTCCCAGCGATTTCCAACCTTTGTTGCAATAATGACATCATCTCGGACATGTTTTAAAGCCTTGCCCACCATTTTTTCATTTTTACCGTAATCATATAAATCTGCCGTATCAAAGTAATTAATCCCTTCATCAAGAGCAGCCTCTATGATCTTTCTAGCATGATCTTCATCCAATCCGAGAGACATACAGCCGACAGATAATTCACTGACATATAAATCAGAAGAACCTAGTTTTCTCTTTCTCATTATGACAAATCCTTTCTCACATAGTTGATAAACTAAGTGTATCACGAAAACTTTCCTACTAACAATTTGGGGAATTCGCTTCAATCCAGTCTTTAACATAGGTAAACTGTTTTCTGTATTTTGTCAAAAGATATTGGATTTCCTGATAATTTCCAGTCAAGATGACTCGATCATGTTTTAAATAAACCTTCATTTTCTCCCTCCACGAATGAAAATTTTCTCTTTTTTACATTAAAGCCAAGGAACTCTTACACTGAATGAAGTGTTCTACTATGGTAAAATCTATGTCAGCATGGTGTGTTTAGAACAGGAGTGATGGAAATGAATAATCTATTTGAGGAAAAAACAATTCGTACCGAGGAAATTTTTAAAGGAAAAGTCATACAGGTTCAAGTGGATGATGTAGAGTTACCGGATGGAAAAATGGGGAAAAGAGAAATTGTAAAACACCCAGGAGCTGTAGCGATTATTCCCATAACAAATGAAGGGAAAATCGTCATGGTTGAGCAATACCGAAAACCGTTAAATCGTTCAATCGTGGAAATCCCTGCAGGAAAACTTGAGCCGGGAGAAGAACCAGAAACAACGGCACGCCGTGAGTTGGAGGAAGAGACGGGATATGTCTGTAAAAAAATAACGCCACTTATTTCATTTTATACTTCCCCTGGATTTGCTAATGAGCTTCTCCATGTTTTTCTTGCAGAAGGGCTGAAGAAAAAAGAAAATGCAAAAGCTGCAGATGAAGATGAATTTGTGCGATTGGAGGAATTGTCTTTAGAAGAAGCGGCATCCTATTTAAAAGAGCAGCGAATTATGGATGTCAAAACCGCATATGCTGTTCAATATTTACAGTTAAAAGAGGCGCGAAAATAAATGAATCCATATTTTGTAGATTTGCATATTCACATCGGTAGAACAAAGCAAGGAAAACCGGTTAAAATTACAGGGTCTAAAACATTAACATTAACCAATATTTTGAAAAGTGCTAAGCAACCAAAAGGTTTAGATGTTGTCGGCATCATTGATTGCCATGTACCAGATGTTTTAGAAGAACTGGAATCATTATTAGAACAGGAGAAATTAGTAGAGCTTCAAGGAGGAGGATTATTATACGAGGGGGAAGTAACACTAATTCCAGGCGTAGAAATCGAGGTTTATGATGAGAACTGCTTAGGTCCCCTGCATGTATTAGCCTATTTTCCATACGTAGAAACGATCAGGGAGTTTTCCAATTGGTTATCTAAACGGGTGAAAAACATCCATTTAAGCACCCAAAGAATATATGAAACAGCGAAAAATTTACAAATGAAAGTAAAGGAATTAGGTGGTCTTTTTATTCCAGCCCATGTTTTTACTCCATTTAAAAGTCTGTACGGAAAAGGGGTTCATTCTAGTCTAAGAGAAGTTTTGGATCCCGAATATATCGATGGGGTAGAACTAGGATTAAGTTCAGACACTGAAATGGCGGACCAAATTGAAGAACTTCATTCGTTCACGTTTTTGACAAACTCAGATGCCCACTCATTAGCTAAAATGGCTCGTGAATATCAAATTATTGGATTGGAACAGCCTGATTTTCAATGTTTAAAGAAGGCCCTTCATCATGAAGGGGATAACCGAATTTTGGCTAATTTCGGTTTGGATCCTAGGTTAGGGAAATACCATCTCACAGCATGTGCTCGTTGCTTTGCACCCAAAACGGCGGTAGTTTGTGAAAGCTGTGGTTCGAAACAATTTACAAAAGGAGTTTCTGAACGAATTCAGGAATTGGCAAGTGAAGGGAAAGCCCCCGCTCCCAAACGTCCTCCATACGTTCACCAAGTACCATTAGAATTTCTACCAGGACTTGGACCAAAAACGATGCAAAAATTATTAACTTGTTTTGATACGGAAATGAATATTATACATAAGGCAACATTTGAACAATTAACAAGTGTTGTGAAGCCACCCCTTGCTGAACGAATTCTGTCATCACGAAAAGGTGAGGTGACTGTAGAATCTGGAGGCGGTGGCAAATATGGAAAAGTGAAATAGTAAAAATCGCGAAAGGTTGAAGGATCTTTCGCGATTTTTATTTCAAAAGGAGAATAGGGAATACAAAGACTACAGATTTTACGGTTTCTATGGAAAATGAGGATATTTATGCGTTAGATGGGTGTTCTAAACGCGTTATTTTCCATTAAAATCTTGACGGGTTTTTGAATAGACACAAATGTCTCTCAAAGATGTCCCATCAGCACTTAAAGCACTGCTCCGTAGGATCCCCTCTAGCACATATCCTAGCCGTTCAGGTATTTTCCTTGATGAATGATTGTTTTGATCACAACGGATTTCTACGCGATTCACTTTTAGTGTTTCGAAGGCAAAATGGGTTAAGGTCTCAACGGTTTCGTTCATATATCCATTCTTTTCATGCTTTAGATCCAGCCAGTAACCAATTTCTACTTTCGGTATGGTCCAATCAATTCGATGGAAACCTGTACTACCGATAAATTGCCCATCTTTTTTGCGGAAAATATGTAAGCGGATGTCTGTTTTTAATATAAATTCAGCGTAGGATTTTCGAATATTCTCTTCTGTTTCCTCCAAAGTTTGATTTTTTTGCGCCCAATCCATCCACGGTTTTAAATGATCATGACAACGGGTGATGACCTCATGAACGATTGCTCCATCCCCAGGAAGACAAGGGCGAATAAACAATCTATCTGACTCAATCTTTTCAGGAAAGTCAAGCATCATTTCACTCATATAATTCCTCCTTCTGTTTTAAAAATTACGTAGTATCATTTCTGGTTATTAAAATAATAACAATCTCTTAAAAATGAATCAATCTATCATATTTTTCTTTTACTTTCATAGAGTATAGTAATCGAATTTTAGGAGGAAATTAAGATGCGGAAAAAAATATCATCTCAAATAGTGGTCCAACATGTACAGGCAAATTCCTCAATTTATTTATTCATTATTACACTCTTCTTAATGGGAGTCATTTTTGGTGCCATTGTAGTGAATAGCTTATCATTAACTCAAAAAGAAGACTTGTTTTATTATTTACAGAGATTTTTCGGACAAGTATCAGAAGGGCAAGTTGCTGTTTCTCAAGATATATTTCAACAAAGCTTTTTACATAATGTAAAATATTTAGGGTTCATTTGGATTTTGGGAGCCTCCATCATTGGTTTACCACTTATATTCGTTTTTTTATTTATGAAAGGGGTCGTCGTTGGATTTTCGGTTGGTTTCCTTGTGAATCAAATGGGATGGAAAGGATTTTTTATATCATTTGCGACAGTCCTACCACAAAACTTATTTATCATTCCAGCTTTTATTTTTATAGCTGCGAGTGCGGTCGCTTTCTCTTTACAGTTAATTCGGAAAATTTTTATAAAGAATGCTGCTAATTACCATATTACACCGTTATTTACGCGTTATGTGATCTTTTTTATTTTAGCTGTAGGCATCACAACAGTGGCTGCAAGTGTGGAGGCCTATATATCGCCAACCTTGATGAAGATGGTGATAAAATAATCATTATTAAATAATAAAAGTTTTAGTTTCCATTTTATAATAATTTTATTTTGCTTATTCCTCCCTTTTTGGTATAATAAGAAAGACATCGGCGAGGGAGGGAACGGAAATGGAAGGCCGTATAGAAAGAATAAAAAAATTATTGCATTCTGCAAGTTATAAATTAACACCTCAGCGCGAAGCTACAGTGAGAGTTTTATTAGAACATGAAGAAGATCATTTAAGCGCCGAAGATGTCTACCTCCTCGTTAAAGAAAAGTCACCCGAAATTGGGCTTGCAACGGTTTATCGAACATTAGAGTTATTAACTGAACTAAAAATTGTTGATAAAATAAATTTTGGCGATGGAGTATCCCGATATGATTTAAGACAGGAAGGTGCTGCTCATTTTCACCATCATCTTGTATGTATTGAATGTGGTTCTGTTGATGAGATACAAGAGGATCTGCTTGAAGATGTAGAAGCGATTGTGGAACGGGATTGGAATTTTAAAATTAAAGATCACCGCTTAACTTTTCACGGCATATGCTGGCGTTGTCAAGAAAAGTCAGATACAGATTCAAAGGGAGAACAATCAAAAGAAAATATCGAGTAAAAAACCTTTCAAATTTGAAAGGTTTTTTTGTTCATAAGCGAACTAAAGGAAACTATAAAATTAAGAAAATTTCTCTGTTTTCTCCCTCCGATAAATCCACATCAGCTCGTGAAAGACTTCGCTGTGTTTCCTTTATCTCAGTCTAAACTTAAGAAATCCGTACACCGATGAGCAAGGCGTTTCCGTATTTGATCTACCGCACCGATTGAAAGAATTTTTTTGGCTGAACGGAAGGATTTAAGTTATAAAACCTATTAAAACGGTCATAGCTTGTATTATAGAAGCATGGATGAGAGCTGTAATCAGTCGAAAGTAACGTTTTGGAGGATGAGGATGGTGCGGTCGAAGATGAAAATTTTATGGCAAATGTTTAAGGTGTTTATCCTTTTTACAGGATGCACGACATTATTTTATTATGGTATGATATGGATAAATCAAGAATATGAGAATTATCACCGCTATGAAGAGCCGGAGGGATCAGCGGTGAAGGTATATCAATCTTTAAATGAAGATCCCCCTAATTGGGTGGATCGATTATTACTTTTTTATTTAGATGGGGAGTAATGCTTCATGAATGATCAATTACAAGACTTCATTCATTTTATGGTAGTAGAAAAAGGATTGGCAAAGAACACAGTGATTTCCTATGAGCGAGATTTGAAACATTACATTCAATACTTAAAAAACGTCGAACAATTATCCTCTTTAAATGAAGTGTCAAGGGTGCATATTTTACAGTTTTTAAATCATTTAAAATCCCAGCAAAAATCAGTCAAGACGATTGCAAGACATATTGCCTCTATTCGGTCATTTCATCAGTTTTTACTACGGGAAAAAGCAGTGGATCAAGACCCTACTGTTCACATTGAAACACCACAAATGGAGCGAACTCTACCAAAAGTGTTAAATTTGGCAGAAGTTGAGGCACTGTTATCAACGCCTGATCGATCAAACCCCTATGGAATTCGAGACGAAGCAATGCTTGAACTTTTATATGGGACAGGGATACGTGTGAGTGAATTAGTAGGCTTGAATATTGAAAATGTGCATACGACGATGGGATTCGTTCGTTGTATTGGAAAAGGGAATAAAGAAAGAATTATTCCAATTGGCCAAACTGCGATTTCAGTGATGGAAAATTATTTACAAAATGCTCGGCCTAAGATCATATCGAACAAAAATTCAACAGAAGCTCTATTTCTAAACCATCATGGAAAACGATTGACAAGACAGGGATTCTGGAAAATTTTAAAAGGGCTTGCCCAAAAGGCCAATATTGAAAAAAGGCTTACCCCTCACACTTTGAGACATTCATTTGCGACCCATTTACTAGAAAATGGGGCAGACCTTCGAGCGGTACAAGAGATGCTAGGACATGCCGATATTTCTACCACCCAAATTTATACACATGTAACCAAAACAAGATTACGGGAAGTTTATAAAAAATTTCATCCTCGTGCTTAAAAATAACTTTTTAGTGACACCTCACCGCTTTCCGATAAAGGAAGACGGTTTTTTTCTTTTAAAAGAAAAGGAAATTCGATACAATATAGTTGTCAGACTTCTGACGTTTTAAACTATTCATATGGAAAGATTTTTGGGGAATAATATTGAAAAACCGTTCGTTTTTGAAACCGCTCCATAAGATTTTTGAACAAAAAAGAAACTTCAATTTACGAAGGAGGTTTAATAATGGGAAAATTTACATATAATCGAATTCACCTAATCGTAATGGATTCAGTTGGAATTGGAGAAGCACCAGATGCCGGTAAGTTCAATGATCAAGGTGCCGATACTCTCGGTCATATTGCTGAACATATGAAAGGCTTAAATTTGCCCAATATGGCTAAGCTTGGCCTATCCAATATTCGTGAAATTAAAGGAGTTCCGAAAGTGGAAAAACCGCTAGCTTACTATACAAAAATGCAAGAGGCCTCAAATGGGAAAGACACTATGACAGGCCATTGGGAAATCATGGGGCTTAGAATTGACACCCCTTTCCAAGTGTTCCCTGAAGGATTTCCCGCTGAACTTATTGATCAATTGGAAGAGAAGACAGGACGAAAAGTAATCGGAAATAAACCAGCAAGTGGAACGGCTATTTTGGATGAACTAGGAAAAGAACATATGGAAACAGGAGCCATTATTGTGTATACATCTGCTGATTCTGTGTTACAGATTGCAGCCCACGAAGAGATCGTTCCATTGGATGAATTGTATTCCATTTGTAAAATTGCTAGAGAGCTAACATTAAATGAAAAATATATGGTAGGCCGGGTGATCGCTCGTCCGTTTATCGGTGAGCCAGGGAATTTTACGAGAACTTCGAATCGTCACGATTACGCCTTAAAGCCATTTGGAAGAACGGTCATGAATGAATTGAAAGATCGTGGGTTTGATTGTATCGCCCTTGGGAAAATTTCTGATATTTATGATGGGGAAGGAGTAACACAAGCCATTCGAACTAAATCCAATATGGACGGAATGGATCAATTTATTTCTGTATTTGATCAGGATTTCACTGGTCTTAGTTTTATAAATTTAGTGGATTTTGATGCGATGTATGGTCATCGCCGCAATCCTAAAGGGTATGGGGAAGCGTTGGAGGAATTTGATGCGCGGCTACCAGAAGTATTTGATAAAATGACAAAAGAAGATTTATTAATCATTACGGCCGATCATGGGAATGACCCGGTTCATCATGGAACAGACCACACTCGTGAATTTGTACCGCTTCTCGTCTATTCACCGACATTAAAAGGTGGAAATGAGTTGCCAATTCGACAAACCTTTGCGGACATCGGAGCCACAATCGCCGATAATTTCCAAGTAAGTATGCCAAAATACGGAAAAAGTTTTTTGGAAGATTTGAAATAAGGAGCCATGACCATGAATTTTGATCAAATCAATCAAGCTCGTCAGTTTTTGCAAACAAAATACAGACAAACTCCAAGTATAGGGCTGATTCTTGGTTCAGGGCTTGGAGTACTTGCTGATGAAATAGAAAATCCAGTGAAAATACCTTACGAAAAGATTCCAAACTTCCCTGTCTCAACAGTGGAGGGGCATGCAGGTCAACTCGTCTTTGGAGAAATAAAAGGAAAAGAAGTATTGGCCATGCAAGGGCGCTTTCATTACTATGAAGGGTATCCATTTGAACAGGTGACATTTCCGATAAGAGTGATGAAAACATTAGGAGTCAAAACTCTAATCGTCACGAATGCAGCAGGAGGGGTCAATGAATCATTTGAACCAGGTGATTTAATGATTATAACCGATCATATTAATCAAATGGGAGGGAACCCTCTGATCGGTTCAAATGATTCTCGATTAGGACCAAGATTTCCAGATATGTCTGAAGCCTATAACAAAGAACTCATTCAATTGGCAAAGTCCATTGCGGAGAAAATCGGATTAAAGGTGCGTGATGGAGTTTATGTTGGAAATACAGGTCCATCGTATGAAACTCCTGCAGAAGTCCGCATGGCCCGTTATTTAGGCGGGGATGCTGTTGGAATGTCAACTGTGCCAGAAGTAATTGTGGCGCGACATGCAGGATTAAAAGTATTGGGGATTTCTTGTATTTCTAATATGGCTGCAGGAATCCTAGATCAACCGTTAACGCATGATGAAGTGATCGAAACAACAGAGAAAGTCCGAAATGATTTCTTAACGTATGTGAAAGAAATCATTCAGAAAATAGAATAAAAAATTTTTATATAAAGTGGTGGTAGAAGATGAGAATAGTCGATATTATTGAAAGAAAACGAGACGGCCAACAACTATCCACTGAGGAAATTCAATTTGTGATTGATGGAGTCACAACCGCTTCTATTCCTGATTATCAAATTAGTGCTTTATTAATGGCCATTTACTTTCAAGGGATGAATGAAAGAGAACGTGCAGATTTGACAATGGCTATGGTACGATCCGGTGATCAAATTGATTTATCAGAAATAAAGGGCATCAAAGTGGATAAACATTCTACGGGAGGAGTTGGGGACACCACGACCCTTGTGCTTGGTCCCCTTGTAGCTTCTGTGGGAGTCCCTGTAGCGAAAATGAGTGGACGGGGTCTTGGGCATACAGGTGGAACGATCGATAAATTAGAATCTATTGACGGTTTCCATGTTGAAATCGATAATCGCCAGTTTATTCAACTCGTCAATGAAAATAAGCTCGCGGTCATTGGGCAGAGTGGAAATTTAACACCAGCGGACAAAAAATTATATGCTTTACGAGATGTAACGGCGACAGTAAATAGCATTCCTTTAATTGCGAGCTCCATTATGAGTAAAAAAATTGCAGCAGGGGCTGATGCCATTGTTCTTGATGTGAAAACAGGTGCAGGTGCTTTTATGAAAACATTAGAGGATTCAAGAGAACTTGCAAAAGCCATGGTGAAGATCGGGAATAATGTCAGACGTAAAACAATGGCCATCATTTCAGACATGAGTCAACCACTCGGATATGCGATTGGGAATGCTTTAGAAGTAAAGGAAGCAATCGATACACTAAAAGGAGAAGGCCCAGAGGATTTAACAGAGCTTTGTTTAATTTTAGGAAGCCATATGGTCGTTCTATCTGAGAAGGCTGATAATCTGAATGAGGCAAGATCCTTATTAGAGCAGGCGATGAAAGATGGATCTGCCTTACAAACATTAAAAACCTTTTTACAAGCCCAAGGTGGGGATAGCTCGATTGTTGACTACCCGGAAAAACTTCCACAGGCAAAATATAAAATTGAGATTCCTGCGTTAGGTGATGGTTATGTTTCTAGTATGATGGCTGATCATATCGGCACTGCGGCGATGTGGCTAGGAGCCGGGAGAGCAACAAAGGATTCCGTCATTGATCTCGCAGTCGGATTGCATTTAAATAAGAAAATAGGAGATCAGGTGAAAAAAGGGGACTCACTCGTTACAATATACAGCAATCAAGAAGATATCAAGCAAGTGAAGGAAAAACTTTATCAAAGCATCACCATTTCCAAAGAAAAGCCCCCCGTCCCAACACTCATCTATGAAGAAATAACCGAATAAAGAACTTAAAAACCCGTTACCCAAAATGTAACGGGTTTTTCTTTGATGACAACTGTAAATTTCTGTTTACAATTTCTGGATGGTGCCAGGCACCATCCAAATTTTTGTAACACGGTGTATAAAAGTGGGGTTTTTGGAAAAAATAGGGCTATATCGTTTGAATATTTGAAGATGGAGGTAGTGTGATGAAACGGTTTGTTTATGGATTTATGGCAATGGTCGTAACATTCTTTTTTTTAACCCCACTCACACATGCGGAAGAGAAACAAAGTGAGCAGAAATCGGTTGAGCTTGCAGATAAAGCGAAATCGGCAATCTTAATGGAAAGAGATACAGGGGCAATTCTTTATGATAAAAATAGTGACGAACGATTGGCTCCTGCCTCCATGACAAAAATTATGACTATGATTCTCATCATGGAAGCTATTCAAAAGGGGAATATTAAATGGGACGAGAAAGTCCGCACTAGTGAATATGCAGCATCTATGGGAGGATCCCAAATATTCCTCGAGCCAGGGGAAGAAATGACCGTTAAAGAAATGTTGCAAGCAATCGCGATCGGTTCAGCAAATGATGCATCTGTTGCGATGGCGGAGCATATTTCAGGTAGTGAAGAAGAGTTTATAGACATGATGAATAAAAAAGTAAAAGAACTAGGTTTAAAAAATACGAAATTCAAAAACCCAACAGGTCTACCAGTCGATGGACATTATAGCTCAGCTTACGATATGGCCATTATGGCAAAGGAACTATTGAAGTATAAGGACATTACCCAGTTTACTGGTATGTATGAGTCTTATTTACGTGATGAAACAGAGAAAAAGTTTTGGCTTGTGAATACAAATAAATTGGTGAAATTTTATCCAGGGGTTGACGGATTAAAAACCGGTTTTACTAGCGAAGCGAAATATTGTTTAACCGCAACGGCGAAGAAAAATAATATGCGTGTCGTCGCTGTCATTTTTGGGGCAGATACTCCGAAAGAACGAAATGCCCAAATCACTAAAATGCTTGATTATTCTTTTTCTAAATATCAAACTCACCCCCTGTATAAAAGTGGGGAAGTATTAGGTGAAGTGAAAGTTTCAAAAGGAAAAGTGAATAAAGTAAAAGCGAAAACGGACAGCAGTGTTTCAGTATTAACGAAAAAAGGAGAAAAACCTAATAAACTGCAAAAGAAAATCAAAATAATGGAAAATGTAAAAGCTCCTATCCAAAAAGGGGATAAAATTGGGGAACTAATTATCAAAAAAGAAGGAAAAACTCTTTCGAAGACCCCATTAATAGCTGATCAGAATGTGAAAGTAGCGAGTTGGTGGCAACTATACAAAAAATCGTTCAGCATGTTTACCAAAATGGAATCATAAAGATCTGTCCTAATTTCACTACTTTTGACGAAAAATAACTAGTTTTGTCATGGGGAAGGATTCGACGAGTAAAGAATCGAATTGACTCACTATACACGAACGATAAGGAGGCTGTGGATAGTGAGTCTTACTATTGACATGGAAGTAAAAGAGGATGTTCTTTGTATTCGATTAAGTGGTGAACTAGATCACCATACAGCGGAAAATTTGCGCACAAGGGCAACAGAGACAATTGAAAATCATGAAATCCGTCATATTGTCTTAAACCTTGAGCAATTGTCTTTTATGGATAGTTCAGGGTTAGGGGTTATTTTAGGAAGATATAAACAAATTAAACAAAAACACGGGGAAATGGTTGTATGTGCAATCTCTCCTGCCGTTCAACGATTGTTTGAAATGTCGGGTCTATTCAAAATCATTCGTATGGAACCTTCAGAGGCGAATGCTTTAGAACGATTGGGGGTTGCTTAAATGAGAAATGAAATGAGTATCCAATTTAGTGCTTTAAGTCAAAATGAATCATTTGCACGAGTTACCGTAGCGGCCTTTATTGCCCAGCTGGATCCCACTGTGGATGAATTAACAGAAATCAAAACAGTGGTTTCTGAGGCGGTAACCAATGCGATTATCCATGGATATGAAAGTAACCCAGTTGGAATCGTCTATATTTCTGTTGTCCTTGAAGAAAATTGCATTGACATGGTAATACGTGATGAAGGGGTTGGGATTTCCGATGTGGATGAAGCTAGACAACCTTTATATACAACAAAGCCGGAATTAGAGCGTTCAGGTATGGGATTTACAATCATGGAGAATTTTATGGACGAAGTAGAAGTCACATCGCAACAAGGTGCAGGCACCACTATTCGGCTAAAAAAGCATTTAGCGACAAGTAAAGCGCTTTTGTATTAAGGAGTCGTGCCTATGGATTTAGAACTGAAAAATAATAAGGAAAAAACCCCTATATTAAAAGATCATGAAGTCAAGGATTTAATCAAGAAAAGCCAAGAAGGAGATCAGGAATCAAGGGACCTGCTCGTCCAAAGAAATATGAGACTTGTTTGGTCTGTCGTACAGCGTTTCTTAAATCGAGGTTATGAGCCAGATGATCTTTTTCAAATTGGATGTATAGGATTATTAAAATCAGTCGATAAATTTGATTTGTCCTATGATGTAAAGTTTTCAACCTATGCTGTCCCGATGATTATTGGGGAAATTCAGCGATTTATTCGAGATGATGGAACGGTCAAGGTCAGCAGGTCTTTAAAAGAAATGGGAAACCGAATTAGAAAGGCAAAAGATGAACTCACAAAGAAATTTGGCCGTGTTCCGACCATTAATGAACTGGCTAACTTTCTAGAAATTTCTCCCGAAGAAATTGTGATGGCCCAGGAAGCGAGTCGTGCTCCATCCTCTATACATGAAACGGTATATGAAAATGATGGGGATCCAATTACATTATTAGATCAAATTGCCGACCAAAATGATCATCAATGGTTTGACAAAATTGCCTTAAAAGAGGCCATCAGGGAATTAGATGAACGTGAACGTCTGATCGTTTATTTACGATATTATAAAGATCAGACACAATCTGAAGTGGCAGAACGTTTAGGAATCTCGCAAGTGCAAGTTTCTAGATTAGAAAAGAAAATTCTTGTTCAAATGAAAGAACGCATGAACCATTCATAGGTTTATGCGTTTTTTTCGTGCTTGTAGTGATAGAAAAGTCTACATGACCACGCTTCATACTCCTAAAATTGGTCTTCTATTAACAATAATTCCCTTGATGAATTTATCGTTTACTTACTCATACTAATCCATATACAAACAAATTTCGTGCAGGAAGTGAAAGTGATGGAAGCATCCGTACATTTACGAATGAGACATCGGGTTCAAATGAGACCAAACGGAAAGGTCTTTTTAAAAGATCTTGCTCAAATTGTTGCTCCTGATCGGTATCTAAAGAAATTACAGAATATCTTTATTTATGAAATTCAACCTGAGGATCATAACATCATCGTGATTGATGCAATAAGGGTTTTAAAAGCGATAACCGACACGCTCCCGCAAATCGATATTCAATTGGTTGGACCCTCACAAACCATTATTGAAATTATCTATCAAAAGAAAAAAGTGTCTGTTCCTTTTTTTATTCTTGTTTGGTTCACTTTATTCATTGGAGCGGGTCTAACGATCATGAATTTTCACGAAGATGTAAGCATGCAAAAAGTTCAAATTCAACTATATGAAATGATGACAGGGGAGAAAAACATTCGACCTTTAATTTTTCAAATCCCGTATTCCATCGGGCTTGGACTAGGAATGATTTTATTCTTTAATCATGTGTTTAAGAAGCGTATTAATGAAGAACCAAGCCCACTTGAAGTTGAAATGTTTAACTACCAGCAAGACTTAGATCATTATGTTGTCATGAATGAAAATAAGGAAAGTATGAAAACACTCCATGACAATTAAAATACTGCTAGTAATGTTTGTTGGATTTGCTGGTGGGATTGCAGTAGGGAGTGGGTTTGTAGCTTTTTTTACCGTTCTTGGAGTGTTACCAAGATTAACTCAATTAACGAAAACAATGAAAATGATTCGCCACTATGAATGGTCTGTTGTAATAGGGGCTATGGTTGGTTGTTGGTTAAGCTTCACCCCCATCACATTTAATCTGACCTCCTTTATCCTCGTCCCCATTGGTCTTGCTAGTGGTGTTTTTGTTGGACTGCTTGCAGCCGCTTTAACAGAAGTCATCAATGTTCTGCCTATTTTAGCGAAAAGAATAGGTGTTCATGATCAAATCGTGTTTTTATTAATGGCCATTGCTTTAGGAAAGGTTTTTGGTTCCTTATTCCAATGGATTTATTTTGTAAAACACACGAATTAGAAAGAAATCTATCTAGGGAAGGAATATGAGAAATGAAACGAAAACGTAAGGTGATTATTGTGACAGATGGAGATGAATATGCAAGGCGTGCAATTGAAACGGTTGCGAGACAAATGGGGGCAAGATGTATTTCTCGTTCCGCTGGTAATCCAACGTTACTTACGGGAGCTGAAATCGTCCATTTCATTAAAAAAGCTGCTTGTGACCCAGTATTCGTCATGTTTGATGATAGCGGATGGATTGGGGAGGGGCCTGGTGAGGAAGCATTGAAATATGTTGTGAACCATGGGGATATAGAAGTATTAGGTGCCTTGGCAGTTGCATCCAACACTCATCAAGCAGAATGGACGAAAGTGGATATAAGTATGGATCGAACTGGGGAATTGACCCATTTTGGTGTAGATAAATTTGGAGTTCCTGAGATGGACATTGGTCGAATTAACGGGGATACAGTGTATTGCCTGGACCGGCTACCGATTCCGATAATCGTCGGAATAGGAGATATAGGAAAAATGACAAAAAAAGACCACTATCTAAATGGATCACAGATCACAAAAAAAGCAGTAGATATCCTATTAGAAAGGAGCGGTTATGATGACAGAAGAAGTTCACAAAAAGGCGCCCATACCTAAAGATTTAGATAAGTTAGAGGAAATCATGAAGAAACGAGTCGGCCTAAAAAAGAGCTTTGATTTAGGCGTTCGAAAGTTGAAAATTCTTAAAAAAGATGTCCATTTGTATTATGTGAATGGATTATCAGATTCGATGATGATTATAGAGTTAATGGAAGAACTCGTGGAAATCAATGATCATGAAAAAATGTCCACACATTTAGGGGGAATTGTAGCGAACCGAATCGTTCATCAATCAGTGGAACCTGTTGATACGATTGATGAAATGGTCGATCAAGTATTATCGGGTTTATTAGCGGTGTTAGTTGAGGGAGAACAAAAAGCTCTCATTGTCGATGTTCGCAGTTATCCCGGTCGCCAACCAGAGGAACCAGATACAGAAAAAGTAGTAAGAGGTTCTAGGGATGGATATGTTGAAAATATTATCGTGAATACGGCCTTAACAAGAAGAAGAATTAGAGATGAACGTTTAAGGTTTGAAATCCTAAAAGTAGGGGAAAGGTCTAAAACAGATATCGCGATCGGTTATATTGAAGATATCGCCGATCCAAGCTTAATTGAAGTCATTAAGAAAGAATTGGAAAGTATTAACATTGACGGGATTACAATGGCTGATAAGACGATAGAAGAATTTCTTGTAAAGCAGGGGTATAATCCTTTTCCACTTGTTCGCTATACCGAAAGAGCAGATATAGGAGCGACTCATCTACTAGAAGGACATGTACTGATCTTTGTCGATACATCGCCTAGTGTTATCATCACTCCGACGACTTATTTTCATCATGTTCAACATGCAGAGGAATATCGTCAATCGGCAGCGGTCGGGACATTTGTTAGGTGGACGAGGTTTATCGGTCTTTTTATTTCGATATTCTTATTGCCACTGTGGTTTTTAGTCGTCTTAGAACCTTCATTACTCCCGGAGAAAATTAACTTTATTGGCCCAAATGAACAATCTCGTATTCCAATCGTCCTTCAGCTTTTTTTATCTGACCTAGGGGTCGAATTTTTAAGAATAGCGGCCATCCATACCCCTACACCGCTTTCGACAGCCATGGGGTTAATCGCCGCTGTGTTAATTGGACAAATTGCCATAGATGTAGGTTTGTTTGTTCCTGAGGTGATTCTTTATGTCGCGATTGCCTCAATGGGGACATTTGCTACTCCTAGCTATGAATTAAGTATTGCGAATAAGTTAGTGAGATTAATGTTATTAATCCTTGTGGCGCTTTTCAAAGTTCCAGGGTTTGTGATTGGAACGACATTATTTATTTTATATTTAGTCCGTATCCGTTCTTTAAACACTCCATATTTATGGCCGTTTCTTCCATTCAACCCGGCAGCATTTATGCAGATTATCGTGAGACGGTCTGTACCAGGTTCGAAAATAAGACCAAGTATTGTTCACCCGCGGAATAGGACGAAACAACCTTTAAAATCATCCTAATTTTCCATTAACCCATTTAGCTGAACATATTGAGCTTATCAAAATTGTATGGTATAGTACCGTATAAACTTTTTTCATTGAAAAAGACAGTTTGATCTAGCCCACAACTGTCTATTTCTTTCCTTTCACTTTTCAGAATATTTGATGTAGAGGGACAATTCCTGGTAAGTAGGGATGTTTGTTGAATTTTTCAGTATAGTGAAGGATAAGAATTAGGACAATGTATGGTTCGATTTTGAGAGCGTTGAATTATAATAGTAGTAAAACCGGAAAATAGAGCGAGGGGAAAAATAAATGATAAAATATGGAACAGCAGAAGTGAATGAATTAGGGCATCTTCAAATTGGTGGAGTCGATACAATGGATCTGGTCGAACAATTTGGAACTCCATTATATGTATACGATGTGGGATTGATTAGAGAACGGGCTAGAGGATTTAAAACCACTTTTGAAAACCTAGGTGTTACCGCTCAAGTCGCTTATGCGAGTAAAGCCTTTTCAGCAATTGGAATGATCCAACTTGTTGCACAAGAAGGGCTCTCCCTCGATGTAGTATCTGGTGGGGAGTTATATACAGCCATTAAGGCTGAATTTCCAACAGAAAAAATTCATTTTCACGGGAATAATAAGAGCAAGGAAGAATTATTAATGGCTATCCAATATAATATTGGCTGTGTCGTTGTAGATAATTTTTATGAGCTTGAATTATTGCAATCACTTTGTGTTGAAATGAATCATACGATGAAGATTTTGCTCCGAGTAACCCCTGGAATTGAAGCACATACACATGATTATATTTTAACTGGCAAGGAAGATTCGAAGTTTGGCTTCGATTTAAATAATGGTCAAGCAGAAGAGGCGTTAACGGTAGCATTAAATTCGTCTCATCTGCATGTGTTAGGATTGCATTGTCATATCGGCTCACAAATTTTCGAAACAATTGGTTTCGTCTTAGCAGCCGAGAAATTAATCAAAAAATTGGCCGACTGGAAAAATCAATTCAATTTTGAAGCGAAAGTACTTAACTTAGGCGGGGGATTTGGGATTCGTTATACAAATGAGGACACTCCGTTAGAACCTGAAGAGTACGTAGCGGAGATTATTCAAAAGGTTCAAACTGGAGTTGAGCAATATCAATTAACAATGCCAGAAATTTGGATCGAACCTGGTCGTTCCCTTGTTGGGGATGCTGGCATAACATTATATAAAACAGGTTCAAGTAAAACGATTCCTGAGGTTAGAAAATATTTAGCCATTGATGGCGGAATGAGTGATAATATTCGTCCGGCATTATACGATGCAAAATATGAAGCAGTTCTTGCCAATCGTGTAAATGACCCTGTAGAGGAGACCGTTTCCGTCGCGGGGAAATGTTGTGAATCAGGGGATATGCTCATTTGGGATCTTCCATTACCAAAAGCAAAGGAAGAGGATATTTTAGCTGTGTTCTGTACAGGGGCATATGGTTATTCGATGGCGAATAATTATAATCGAATTCCAAGACCTCCAGTCGTATTTGTTGAAAACGGTGAAGCCTATCTTATAATAAAGAGGGAGAGTTATGAAGATATTGTTAAGTTAGATCTTCCACTTTCTGTTTCAGTTAAACAATAAAGATAAGGGAGTACCAATTGATATTATGAAAAAAAACGCTCTACTGTTTCTCATATTACTTCTAGTTTCATTGGGATGGGGATGTTATTATTGGCTTTTTATAAAATGATTCAAATAAAGCCCGGTCATTGATTTTCAAAGCTTGATCATGGGGACAGCTTTGGTTTCTGGAATCATACTTTTAAGGGAAATTTGATTCATTTTAATATTTTTAGTAAAATAGTAAAAAGAGTAAATGAAATAACATATTCAATTTTTTTGAAAATAGATTTAAGAGGGATTTGGGATGTTAATTCGATATAAAAAATCTTTTGAAAAGATTGCGATGGGTTTACTTTCTTTTATGCCATGTGAAAAAGATATTAAACAGTTACAACAAACGATGAAGACGTATGAATCGGACGATCAATGGCAACTTTATATGTGGAAAGATGAAGACATCATCGGAATTATTGGAATTCATATTTTGGATGATCAAACGGCGGAAATACAGCATATTTCTGTTAATCCATCCTATCGTAAAGAGGGGATCGGAAAAGCTATGCTTAAGGCTTTAAAAGAAATGCATAAAAATAAGCAGCTGAAGCCGAACGAGTATACCGCTACTTTTTTTCAAAAGTGTCATTTAGAAGAAGACTCATGATCTAGGATCATAAGTCTTCTTCTACTTTTTTTTTTTAACGGGAGTAAAACCTCCACGGAATGAAGTTTCACTTTATCGCACTCTTGACAAGGGGCAAAACTATAATAAAACTTTTCTTTCAGCTAAGGCATGTGCTCTTGCCTTGATCACATCTGATCTGTCTCGTAATTTATGGAAATGAATGATCTTATAAGATGGATTAACATTAGATTTCCAGATTAAATTTAATCGAGAACAAGCGGCTTGACAAATTGCCACAATCTGCTGATTATTAAAGGGAATCCATAATGGTGTATACTCTATATAATTTTTCATTTCGACTAAGCGCTCATTCAATAGTTTTACCCATGATGAATGATCAATCCCTAATTGCTCTGTTTCATTCATTTTCCCATTGAATTGAACGAGGGCTTTCTTCATCAATTTATAGGCACCAACAAAATTTTCTCTTCGTTGGTGGTATAAGGCAACGGCCACTTGAATGAGGCCTACCCAAATGGAATCTCGTTGTGTATTCGCATGTTCCTTCCAATAGTCCTCTAATTGTTCATGACATTCAAAATAGTCATAGTCACTATGAAAATGTACGAGATATTCAATATAAGCTTGTGGATATGATTCAACATACATGAAAATCAACCTCACTATTCCCGTTTGGTAAGCATAAGTTTAACACGATTTCCCTATGAATGCATACCCAATTTTTGAAAAATCATACTTTTCTTATCGAAATTCTTCGAAAATGATTCAAATATCTTGTATGGGTAAAAAATAAAGGATTTTTTCCGAAGCTTATTATTTTTATATAAAAAATTTGGATTGTGGAAATCAAGGGAACGATGAGTAACTCAATTGCCTTTTTCGAAAATAAGAGCGTTCCGAAATAAAAAACGACATTCTTAAGAAATATTTTTATTGGATAAAGAAAATGAATCTACTATACTATTATAAGGGTTGGTTAACCATCCCCCATATGAAAGTTTGAAAATGCAAGAAACAGCCTAGTTAAAGAGAACCCATCAGTGGATCGATGTCCACTGCATTTTTAACAGAGCAGACGCTTAGAATTGGTGGTAAACATGCAATATAAAGTAAAAGTTGACTCATTTGAAGGGCCTTTAGATTTACTTCTTCATTTAATCCAACGATTAGAGATCGACATTTATAACATTCCTATGGCTGATATAACAGAACAGTATTTAATGTTTGTCCATACAATGAAAGAACTAGAATTAGATATCGCAAGTGAGTATTTAGTAATGGCAGCCACATTGCTAGCGATAAAAAGCAAAATGTTATTGCCAAAACAAGAAGAGGAATTGATGGATGATGAAATGGAAGTAGAGGAAGACCCCCGTGATGAGCTTGTTGAAAGACTAATTGAATATCGGAAATATAAAGAAGTGGCGAGAAAACTAAAGGAAAAAGAACAAGAACGGGGAAAGTTGTATACGAAACCCCCTGAAGACCTTTCCTGTTATCAAGAGAATGATGAATCTCAGCCGACTGAATTAAATGTCACCATTTATGATATGTTAGGTGCATTCAATAAATTATTAAGAAGGAAAAAGTTCCAAAAACCATTGACAACAAAAATTAAAAAGCAAGAAATATCGATAGAAACAAGAATGAGTGAAATCATTCATGAGTTAACCAACATGCAAAGTCGAACCCGATTTTCACAATTATTTCCTTATGAGGATAAAGAACATATTGTCGTAACATTTTTAGCTGTATTGGAATTAATGAAGAGGAATGAAATCGAGGTTGAGCAGGATAATAATTTTGCGGAAATCCTCTTGTCTGCAAAGAAAGGTGAATGAAACAATTGAGTATTATTCAATGGAAAGGCATTTTAGAAAGTTTATTATTTGCTGCAGGGGACGAAGGGCTCTCTTTAAAGCAAATTATGACAGTGTTGGAAATCAATGAGCCAGAGGCTATCGATATTATTGAAGATTTGAAACAGGAATATGAAAATAATGACGATCGAGGTATTCTGCTTATTGAAATGGCGGGAGTGTTTCAATTAGTCACCAAAAAAGAGCATGCACCCTATTTGAAAAAATTAGTGGAAGTCCCGAATGCTCATACACTTTCGCAAGCAGCACTTGAAACACTAGCGATTATTGCTTATAAACAACCAATTACACGAGTGGAAATTGAAGAGATACGGGGTGTGAAAACGGAGAGACCCCTTCAAACATTAACATCAAAAGCTTTAATTAAGGAAGTGGGCCGAGCAGAAGGAGCAGGTCGTGCCATCTTATATGGGACGACGAAAGAATTCCTAGATTATTTTGCATTAAAGGATTTACAGGAATTACCTCCATTAGCAGAGCAAGAAGAATTTGTTCAGGAAGAAGCCGATCTGTTTTTTGAAAAATTCCAACAAACAATGGGAGAATCGAACGATTAAAAGAGATGCTGACATTCTATTGAATGTGGGCATTTTTTTTTTTACAAATGTTTTTAAAAATAAGGACGATAATGAATCGCCCATTCTTTTAACCTACATTGTCTTTGGGTTAATTTCCACAAAGTTTGGAAATAGCTAAGAAAAATGTTCATATGCTGCCATCCCCTGCATAAACTTGTACAAATACACAAGGAGGGGCTAACATGATGAAAAAGATCATATACATATGTTTTTCATTTATTCTCCTGTTCACTTTAATCCCCAAACCGGCAATTGCATCTCCTCCGGTCAGTGCTTCCAGTGCGATCTTGATGGATCAAAATAGTGGACGTGTCCTTTATGGTAAAGATCCTCACGAAATAAAGCGAATTGCGAGTATTACGAAAATCATGACCGCTATTCTTGCGATTGAATCGGATAAGCTTGAAGACGATGTGAAGATTAGTGATCAGGCGGTTCGAGCTGAAGGTTCATCTATTTTTCTTAAGCCAGGGGAAAAAATGAAATTGGAAGATCTTGTATATGGTTTAATGCTACGATCAGGGAATGATGCGGCAGTGGCGATAGCAGAACATGTAGGAGGGAGTCAAGATGGTTTTGTTCTGTTAATGAACCAAAAGGCAAGGGAAATTGGAATGAAAAACACCCATTTTGCGAATCCCCATGGATTAGATGATCATGAAAATCATTTTTCAACGGCTTATGATATGGCATTGTTAACAAAATATGCGATGCAAAATAAAAAGTTTCGGCAAATCTCAGGTACGAAGGTGCATAGAGCTCCACTTCCCGATAGTGAATGGCAGCGAGTATGGAATAATAAAAATCGATTATTAACAGAGAAGTATGAATATTGCACGGGTGGAAAAACAGGTTATACAAAAAGAGCGAAACGTACTCTTGTCACTACTGCTACTAAAGGAGATTTAGATCTTATTGCAGTCACCTTAAATGCACCAGATGATTGGAATGATCATATTGGAATGTTTGAATATGGCTTTGATCAATATCACCCAAAAATAATCGTGTCTGAAGGCGTGATCAAAAAGGTTAAACATCCAGTATACAAAAATAAAGTGTTTGTAAAAAATGAGTATATTTATCCACTAAAACCAAAGGAAGAGAAAAAAATCCGGGTGGAATATAAAATGTTAAAACCGAAGAAACAATGGGAAAAGGGGAAAAATGTCCCCGATACTGTAGGAAAAGTGGTCATTTATTTTAATGAATCCCCAGTGAAAACGATGCCTATCTATTATAAAAAAGGAAAACAAGAAGAGAAGAAAGACTGGAAATCAATTTGGAAGAACTTATTTTACATTCAATTAGGTGTGAGAAATCATGGTTAATTATATTTGGATTGGAATGGTGGTTGTCGGGTTAGTCTTTGCGGTTGTGAATGGAAAAATGGAGGAGGTAAATGCGGCCATTTTTCAGTCAGCAAACGAAGCGGTTACCTTATGTATTGGGCTTATTAGTATCCTTGTTTTTTGGCTGGGAATCATGCGTATTGCTCAAGATTCTGGATTATTGGATAAACTATCTAGAATATTTCGTCCATTTGTCAAACGATTATTTCCAGAGATACCAGATGGACATCCCGCAATGGGGTATATTTTGTCCAATATGATGGCCAATATGTTTGGACTTGGAAATGCAGCTACCCCATTAGGTATTAAGGCGATGGAACAATTAAAAGAACTCAATGGTGGAAAAAATTATGCAAGCCGATCAATGATTACATTTTTAGCAATCAATACATCAAGTATTACGATTATTCCTACGACAGTTATCGCGATCCGAATGAATTATGAATCTGCCACCCCAACAGATATAGTGGGACCTGCCTTGATCGCGACTACATGTTCAACGATTGGCGCCCTCATGATTGATCGTTATTTTCATTACCGAAGAATGCGTAATGGAGTGAAATAATATGCAATGGATTTCTACAATCTCCTTATGGATTATCCCGTTAATTATCGGGTTTATATTAATCTATAGTACATGTAAAAAAGTGCCTGCCTACGAAAGTTTTGTGGAAGGTGGGAAAGAGGGAATTAAAATTGCTGTATCTATCATCCCTTTTTTAGTAGGGATGCTTGTGGCGATTGCTATTTTTAGAGCATCGGGAGCACTTGAGTTTTTGATGGAGTTGATTAGACCAGCATTGTTTGCAATAGGGGTTCCGCCAGAGATTGTCCCATTAGCGATCATAAGACCCATTTCGGGAACAGCTGCACTTGGAATGGTGAGTGATCTTATCGGTACACATGGACCTGATTCATTTATTGGAAGATTAGCGTCTGTCATACAAGGAAGTACGGACACGACCTTTTATATTCTCACCGTATATTTTGGTGCAGTAGGGATTAGAAAGATGGGAGATGCCTTGAAAGTCGGCTTATTAGCAGATCTCGTTGGAATAATTGCTGCAATCGTCGTGGTCACGATGATGTTTGGTTAAACCAAAACCTAATGCATTTGAATCAAGCCTTTTAAGAACAACATCACATACTGATGTTGTTTTTTCGGCTGTCTGGGAAACTATAAAATTTTGTACGAGTGAAAGAAAATAGGGAAAAATAAATTGGATGAAAACGAATTCTTTGATTTTTTGTCGCTATATGTAATAATGCAAGAAAGTGGGCTAAAAATTTTAAAAGTAATTAGTCAACAGATGGAAAATATCAGAATAAACAAGAGATGATTTAGAGGTGAAGGAAATGGAAAGGCTGCAAAAAGTCATTGCCCACGCTGGGGTTGCATCAAGAAGAAAAGCAGAACAGCTGATTCTGGGCGGGAAAGTAACAGTAAATGGAAAAGTCGTGACAGAACTTGGAACGAAGGTATCTAATCATGATCGAGTTGAAGTAGAAGGAATTCCAATTGAAAGAGAGGATAAAATCTACCTATTATTTTATAAACCACGCGGTGTGATATCCGCTGTTTCAGATGATAGAGGACGGAAAGTGGTAACCGATTTTTTTCCGTTTGTTGAAGAAAGAATTTATCCAGTAGGTCGATTAGATTATGACACTTCTGGGTTACTATTATTAACAAATGATGGAGAATTTGCTAATTTACTAACACATCCGAAATTTAAAATTGAAAAAACATATATCGCCAAACTTCAAGGAATCCCACCACGCCCTGTATTAAGGCAACTGGAGAGAGGGATTAAACTTGAAGATGGACCTACAGCACCTGCTAAAACAAAAGTCGTTAGTATTGATAAGAAAAAGCAAAAATCGATTGTTGAATTAACAATCCACGAAGGAAGAAATCGCCAAGTAAGAAGAATGTTCGAAGCAATTGGTTTCCCGGTCCAAAAATTAAGAAGAGAAAGATTTGCTCATTTGAACTTAACAGGACTGAATGCGGGAGAATTTCGCGAGTTGACTCCACATGAAGTAAAGCAATTACGAGCTTTGGCAGAACAGGGAAATCATTAACCTGTCCCCAATAGAAAATGGAAGTGTGAAACAACCATTTCAAAACTGTCACATTTCCTTCAAATATGGATAAAACGATTCAATGCTATAATGGACATAGTTTTGTAAGGTTTCCATGATACATATTATCGGAAATATCTTGCATAGGGAGGTCGTTCAATGGAGAAAAAGAAAAAAAGATTGATGATCCGTACGATTATACTGGCTATTTTAGTGCTTGCTGTCGGATATACACTCTATTCCAATTTGACCCAGCAGTCAAAAGGGAAAATAACCGAAGGGGAAAAGGCTCCTGATTTTGTTCTAACCGATTTGGATGGAAAGGAACATCACCTCTCTGATTATAAGGGAAAAGGTGTATTTTTGAATTTCTGGGGTACATGGTGTGAACCTTGTAAAGCTGAGATGCCCTATATGGAAAAGCTATATCCTGAATACAAAAAACAAGGTGTTGAAATTCTTGCTGTCAATGTGGGAGAATCTAATTTTCAAGTAAAGAAATTCGTTGAACAATTTGAACTGACATTTCCGGTCGTCATCGATGAAAAGAAGGAAGTTCAAAAAGATTACAACATTGTTCCGATTCCCACGACTTTTTTAATTAACTCTGAAGGAGAAATCGTGAATGCTAAACCGATTAGCAAAAGTTTAACTGAAGAAGAAATAAGAGGATTATTAGATCAAATAAAACCATAAATTAGGGGAGTTTTTTCATGGAAAAGGTAAAATGTGAATGCGGCCATGTGAATCCGCATGGGACCATTTTATGTGAATCATGTGGGAGAGCTTTAACAGTTGAAGCTCAGAAAGAGAAACTTCATGATATGCGATATGAGGGAAGTGCAAGGCGTTCACAAACATATAATAAATCAATAGTCGATAAAGTTTGGAACTTTTTTTCATCTGTAAAAGTTGGCGTATGGTTGATTATTATTACGTTGATTGCATCGTCCATCGGGACCATTCTTCCGCAGGAAATGTATATTCCGCAAAATCGTCCGGCTAAAGATTATTATGCTGATGTGTATGGCGTATGGGGGGAAATATATTATTCGTTAGGGTTTCATGACTTATATGATTCGGTTTGGTATGTTGCGTTAATCGCTCTAATTGGTGTATCCCTTGTTATATGTAGTATCGACCGGGTTGTCCCTTTACATAGAGCCCTAAAGAACCAGAGAATTGTTCGCCATCCTACATTTATGGAAAAACAACGTCTATTTTCGCGGCAGGAGATCCAAACGTACGACCAGGATGTTGAAAAGGTAAAAGAACAATTAGAAAAAAAGCATTATAAAATTCGAGAAGAGAATGGCAATATTTTAGCAGAAAAAGGTCGATTCTCCAGATGGGGGCCATACGTAAACCATATTGGTCTGATTATCGTGTTAATCGCTGCCATGCTTCGCTCTGTAGATGGAATGTATATTGACGAAATGTTATGGATTCGTGAAGGAGAAACATTAGAAATTCCAGGTACAAATGGCGAGTATTATTTGAAAAATAATAAATTTACTGTCGATCAATATGATAAAAATGATAATTCTGCTGTATTCAAGGACGCTCTTGATAAGGCCGGAGCCGTTGTGAAGAATTATCAATCAGATGTTGTCCTATACAAAAATGAGAATACTGAGGGTGCGAAACCAAACTTAAAGGAAGTTACTGACAAAAGTATTCGAGTGAATGAGCCGTTGAAATTCGAAAATTTTGCCGTTTATCAAAATAGCTTTGTTCAAGATGAACCTAAGGCAATGGAGTTTACATTAAAAAATAAAAAGACAAATGAAGAAATTGGCGATGTGAAAATAGATTTATGGGAGCAACAAGAAGTGTACGACATTGCCGATGGATATAAAATTGAATTATTAGGGTATTATCCGGACTTTGATGGATTTGCAGAAAATGGTGAGCCAAAGTCTAAATCACCGGTTCCGAATAACCCAGCTTTTCTATTTAAAATGATTTCTCCGGAACATAAAGATGGAGAAGTAAGTTTTGTTGCCATCAGACAAACGATCGAGCCATTAGGTGACACGGAATATAAGATGGCTTTTAAAAATTTTGAAACTCTTAATAAATCAGCATTAACCATTCGTAAAGATTTAACATTATGGATATTTGGAATTGGCGGCTTAATCTTTATGATTGGGGTGATCCAAGGGGCCTACTGGAATCATCGTAGAATTTGGATTCAAAAGGTAGGGGATGAAGTTTATTTAGCAGGTCATACAAATAAAAACTGGCACGGTTTAAAAAGAGAGATATCAAGTGCGTTAGAAGGAACGAGTATACCTGAGCCACTAGATCGGAAAAAATAAAAAAGAGGAGGAAGTCAATTGGAAGAGTTGGTCAAATGGAGCGGCAATTTACTCTATGCCGCTTTCGTTCTTTATTTAGTTGCCACCTTGTTATTCGGCGGAGCCATTAAACAAGGTCAAAAAGATAGGAAGCCTAATAAATGGGGAAAACTTGGATTTATTGTTACAATTATCGGCTTTATTGCACAACTTGGTTATTTTATATTGAGATGGATCGCATCAGGGCATGCACCAGTAAGTAATTTATTCGAATATGCGACCTTTTTTGGAATGATGCTTGTTGCGGCTTTTATTGTTCTCTATTCTATTTATAAAGTAGCTGCATTAGGGCTGTTTGCACTACCTATTGCTATTGTCATGATTGCTTATGCAAGCATGTTCCCTAAAGATATTAGTCCGTTGATTCCGGCGTTACAGAGTGATTGGCTACATATTCATGTAACGACTACAGCCGCTGGACAAGGGATTTTAGCACTTAGCTTTATAGCAGGTGTCATTTATCTAGTGAAAAATATTGATCAATCGACCCGGAATTTACGAACATTTTTTCTAGAAGTGATTATGTATTCAATTATTACCGTAGTTGGATTCGTTTTTGTTACAATGACCTTTAATTTCATGAACTATGAGGTTTCCTTTGATTTTGTGACGAAAGATGGACAACAACAGGTCGTAGAATATACACTACCTGCAATCGCGGGTCCTCATGAGGGAGTTATTCAAACGAAAGATCGTATGGAGCCCTTTTTCAATGTCCCAGCCTTTATTAATGGAAAAAAATTAAACACAGTGATTTGGTCAATTTTTGCAGGTACAATCCTTTATATCCTGATCCGTCTTATAGCTAGAAAACGAGTCGCTGCAATATTCCAACCTTTAGTCAAGAACTTAAATTCCGATCTAATAGATGAAATTAGTTATCGGTCCGTATTAATTGGTTTTCCAATCTTCACTTTAGGTGGATTGATCTTTGCGATGATTTGGGCTCAGATTGCTTGGACCCGTTTTTGGGGATGGGATCCAAAAGAAGTTTGGGCATTAATCACTTGGTTGTTCTATGCGGCATTTTTACATCTTCGCTTATCAAAAGGATGGCATGGTGAAAAATCGGCATGGTTAGCTGTAATTGGATTTGCCATTATTATGTTTAACTTCGTTGCCGTGAACTTAGTAATTGCTGGTCTCCATTCTTATGTAAGTTCGTAATTGGCTCACAGGAGATCCAATTATGTAGCCCCCATCGTTTTAATAAGGAGCCTTCACTAGCATGGGGGCTTTTTTTCTAATAATATTAGCAGTATAGTAACAATATAGGGTATTCTAACAATAGTTAGGAGGAATGGTTGTGGAGAAGGATGTTAAAATCTTAGTGGTAGACGATGAAGAAAGAATTCGTCGATTATTGAAAATGTACTTAGAGAGAGAGAATTACATAATAGAAGAAGCGGAAGATGGGGAATCTGCCGTTGAACTTGCCTTACGTAATGAATATGATCTGATTTTGTTAGATATCATGATGCCAGGTAAAGATGGGATCGAAGTGTGTAAGGAGATAAGAGAAACGAAAGCGACCCCCGTGATTATGCTTACGGCAAAAGGGGAAGAGGCTAATCGTGTTCAAGGGTTTGAAGTCGGTACCGATGATTATATTGTGAAACCTTTTAGTCCACGTGAAGTAGTGCTACGTGTTAAGGCGTTATTACGGCGCTCTTCATCAACCAGTTACTTGCAAACTGATACATCATCAAAGGATTTAATTGTCTATCCAAATTTAACCATTGATAACGATGCCCATCGGGTCTTAGCAGATGGAAAAGAAGTCAATTTAACTCCGAAAGAATATGAATTATTATATTTTCTAGCCAAATCCCCTGACAAGGTATTTGATCGTGAGCATTTATTAAAAGAAGTGTGGCATTATGAATTTTTTGGTGATTTACGGACTGTTGATACGCATGTGAAAAGATTACGTGAGAAATTAAATAAAGTTTCCGAGAATGCGGCAAAAATGATCGTCACTGTTTGGGGTGTCGGTTATAAATTCGAGGTTATGAATGGATGAAACTTTGGCGTAGTGTTGTCGGAAAACTTTGGATGACCATTTTATTACTCGTTTCCTTTTTATTATTTTTATTAACGATTCTTTTACTAGAATTCTTTGAAAATTACCATGTTAGTCAAGTAGAAAATGAATTATCTGAAACAGCTAATAAAATCGCGAATATCATGACCGAACATAAAGATAAAAAGCTAGGGATGAAAGTAGCTTGGGAAATTATTGATAAGCCTGATCATGTAATGATCGCATTGAATAAAGATCAATTCTACTACTCACCAAATATAGATCAAGATAATAGAATTAAACCGGAAACGATTTTGAATGACCCTGAACTATCCAAAGTATTAACAAAAAATGAAACGATCCGAAAGGAAATCCCTTTTAATGGAGATAAGGGGGAAATGAGTCGCTACGACAACTCCATTGTGATTGGCGTCCCCCTCCATGTTCAAGATAAAGAGGATGGTGGGGTCTTTATTTATCAGTCGTTAGATGTCATTAAGGAGACTTCCCAGCAAACAACCAAATTAATTATCTTGGCGGCAGGTATCGCCATTGTGTTAACAACGGTTTTTGCCTTTTTCCTATCGACACGGATTACTGCCCCTTTAAGAAAAATGCGACAAGCCGCTACTGAGGTAGCAAAGGGAAAATTCGATACGAAAGTACCAATTTTAACAACAGATGAAATAGGTGAACTCGCCATTTCATTTAATAAAATGGCGAAAAAACTCAAATATAATATTAATGCTCTTAGTCAAGAAAAAGAGCAACTTTCCAGCATATTAAGCAGTATGGCAGATGGGGTTATCACATTTAATCAAGATGGGACGATTTTAATTACGAACCCTCCTGCGGAACGATTCTTACAAAATTGGTATTATGAGAAGGATGAGAATTCTCCTGATACGGCTCCGACCTTAGTTCAAACATTATTAAAAGAGGTAGTAGACTCAGAGACAGAAGAAATCGGAGAGATCAGTCTTCAAGGTCGATCCTATGTCTTTATTGTAAGTCCGCTTTATAATGATGATCATATAAGGGGGGCGGTTGTAGTGATTAGGGATATGACGGAAGAGCGAAGATTAGATAAATTGCGAAAAGATTTTATCGCAAATGTCTCTCATGAACTTCGAACACCTATTTCGATGTTACAAGGCTATAGTGAGGCAATCATTGATGATATTGCCGCATCTGATGAAGAGAAGCGGGAAATTGCCAAGATCATTTATGATGAGTCTCTTCGCATGGGGCGGTTAGTAAATGAACTGCTCGACTTAGCCAGAATGGAAGCTGGGCATATTACCTTAAATTTAAGTGAAGTAAACCTTCCAAATTTTCTAAAAAGGGTAACGAATAAATTTCAAGGAATTGCTAAGGAAAAAAATATCGAATTATCTTATGAAGGAACGGATGAGTCCCTTCACTTACAAATTGATTCCGATCGAATTGAACAAGTATTAACGAACCTAGTCGATAACGCTTTAAGACACACCCCAGAAGGTGGCAATGTGAAAGTGATCTATCAATATTCTAAGCATAACCATCATGTTAGCGTAGAAGATTCAGGTGCTGGAATTCCAGAAGAAGATTTACCATTTGTGTTTGAACGTTTTTACAAAGCAGATAAAGCCAGAACGAGAGGAAGATCAGGAACAGGTCTAGGGCTTGCCATTGCCAAAAATATTATCGAGGCTCATAATGGTTCTATAAAAGTCCAAAGTAAACTAGGTCAAGGAACGACATTCTCATTTGATTTACCAGAAGAACTGTCGAAATAATGATCATCCTTTTGAAAGCTGGCGATAAATCTTGTTTCTCAAGAAACAAGATTTTACAAAAATTGAATCATGATAGACGAAAAAAGCATGATATAATAAAGAAAAAAAGGAAGGATTGTTTTAATGCAACCTTCCTTTTTGTGTTTTTACAAATCATTTAAAAAAAGTGTAACTTTTTCTCTCAGAAAGACGACTAATAAAATAGATGGGAGGAGAGTGAATGGACTCCGACTTTATTACTATATATGAAACATACCATCAAGATGTATATCAATTTCTCTTTTATATGGTGAAAAATCAGGAAACGGCTGAAGATCTTATGCAAGAAGTATATATTCGAGTGATGAATTCATTAAATAAATTTCAGGGAAAGAGTTCGGAAAAAACTTGGTTATTTGCTATCGCCCGAAATGTAGCCTTAGATTATTTTCGTAAACAAAAAGGATGGAAAAATAAATTATTTCAGAAATTTGATTGGTCTAATAGCAAGATCATTGATAGCACACAGCCTTTACCGGAGGAAATAGCTGTTCAGAATGAAGAAAGTCGTCTGCTTTATCACTGTTTAGATCGTTGCACGATCGACCAGAAATCAGTGATTATACTTCGTTATATCCAGGACCTCTCCATAGCAGAAACAGCTGCCACTCTAAATTGGAGTGAGAGTAAGGTGAAAACGACCCAACATCGTGCAATGAAGCAGTTAAAGAAAATGTTAAACGAAGAGGATAAAAAGGGGGAACTGACAAGTGAAAATGCGGAATTGGGATGAAAAGAAAATCGAACAGCTTTTAAGGGAAATGCCTCATTTTAAAGATCAGCGACCTGCTGAAGAAATTTATGAAACGATTAATGAATGCCTCCATTCTCAAAATAAAAAGACGCCTTTTACTTGGATCAGCACGATTTCGTCAGCTGCCATCCTATTTTTATTATTATCTGTTATCGCAACTTTTCAAAAAAGCTCCAATACAATGGTTGATCAATATTCAACAACTGCGAATTTAGAAATGAAAACAAATTCACCAAATCAGGAAATGGCTAATATCTTACCATTGAATGCTATTTTTTCTACAAAGGTTCCTGAAGCCATCCCTAATCATTATTTACCTGCTCCTAATCAAATTATTGAATTAAATAATAAAGTAGTCATTTCGGATGATCATGAATATAACGGAATCAATGAGCAACTTTACCCGTTTCAGACCAAAACCATTGACGGTCACTTTATCGTTTTAATGAAGGAAGGGCATAGTTATATACCATTATTTGTCATGACCCCACGTTCAAAGAAAATTGCGAATGTCCGTTTTTATAACACCTTATTATTAAATGATAAATCTCCAAAAGGAATTCAACAGTTAATCGAGGCTATTATTTTTACAGCAAAAAATAAGGGATATGAAGCCGTACAATTTCAAAATGTAACACCGAAAAGATGGAGAACATACAACTTTTATCATCCGGTTTATGATTTTGATAACCAACAATCTCTACTGACATCAGAAATAATCGGTCAATAATGAATAAATTCAAACCTTTGCAGTGAATAATTTCCTCCTTCTTTCAAATACTAACAAGGTAGTGAAAGAGTTCATCCTAATGACCCAATCTGAGGTGAAAGAAAACATATTTTTAAAACTCATTTTTACTTTTTCTTCAGATCGGTGAATATTCTGGTCTTATTTTTTACATTCATTCATATGATGGATGATGTGGGAAAAATGTGAGGAGGAATAAATAGTATTATGCTAGACTATTTAAAACGTTTTATCATTGCCATCATCATGGCAATATGTGTAGGAATGCTTATTGTTGGTGGTCGAATGGCACATGCTGAAACGGTGTCGGGTACAGAGGATTGGATGTTCCCAGCAGAAGGGATTATTTCTGACGTCTATGGATCAAGGGGCGGTACACATAAGGCCGTGGATATTGCCGCCCGAACAGGGACTCCTGTTTTTTCAGTTGATGATGGGGTCGTCTCGAAATCATATATTTCAGATACATATGGGAAAGTTGTATTTGTTCAACATACAAGTGGCTTTGAAACAGTATATGCTCATTTACACGAAATAAAAGTGACACAAGGAGATTCAATCAAAAAAGGGCAACAAGTTGGCTCGATTGGAAATACCGGCAAATCAACAGGCGCCCATTTACATTTTGAAGTCCATAGAGGGGATTGGACATATGAAAAGGAGAATGCGATCAATCCCTTCACAATTTTTGGACAAGCCCATAAAGGGGATTATGTCATTGCAAGCCATGATCCTTTTCGAACGGTTGAAACGGCTACCCATTCAAAATATCATGTGCAAAACGGAGATACATTATGGAGAATTGCTAGTAAATTTTCTATAAGTGTAGATCAATTAAAAAGTCGGAACCATTTACATACGAACGATATATACCCAGATCAAATATTGATTATTCCCTTCAGCTAGCTATGTCAAGGATTTTCTTTAAAAAAAGTTCAGTTAAATGGAAATCATTTTGAATTCGAAGTATTTGCTTCCCAATGGAAATATTATTTAGTATAATTAGCTTGAACATAATATTATATGATTCATCTTCGGGGCAGGGTGTAATTCCCGACCGGCGGTATTGAAATAGTCATTTCTAAGCCCGCGAGCCTTTTTGTAAGGCAGATTTGGTGTGATTCCAAAGCCGACAGTATAGTCTGGATGGGAGAAGATGGAGGTCTGCCAACGTTCACAAAAAATAAAAAATCGAACGTTTATTTGAGCATGCCGATCCTCCCTTAAGTATAGATACTTAAGGTTTTTTATTTATCTGCGCTCTATATTTATGGCAACCTTGCTTCTTGTGTCGATGAATCACGAGAAGGGGAGAAACAAATGAAAAAGATGAACATTCGTCGTTTTACTGCTATTGGGCTGTTAAGTAGTGTATCCTATTTGTTTATGCTACTAAACTTTCCTATTCCACCATTTCCAGGTTTTCTAATGGTAGACTTTAGCGAAGTACCTGCATTGATTGCCGCAATTGTCTATGGGCCGGTCGCAGGGATTCTAGTGGAGTTATTGAAAAATGTATTAAATTATATTATGCTAGGAAGCCCCACTGGTGTACCTATCGGACATATCGCAAACTTTGTCGCAGGCTTAACATTTATATTACCAACTTATTTTGTTTATAATAAAATAAAATCAAAAAAAGGAATGACGCTTGCACTTATTGTTGGTACAGCGGTAATGGCGTTATTGATGAGCATTCTAAACTATTACATCATTTTACCTTCGTATACGATCTTTATGAATGCACCTGCAATGAGCGCACCTGAAACAAAAGCATTAGTCATTACAGCGATCCTACCATTTAACGCTATAAAAGGATTCATTGTGGCCGTTGTTTTCATGCTTATATTCACACGCATGGATTCATGGTTGCAAAAACAAATGGTAGCTAAAGGTGCATAAGAATAAAAGAGCGACGGGGTCGTTGCTCTTTTCAAAATCAATAAAAAAAGCTGATCTATTGACCAGCTTTTTTTATTGATTTAGGGAACTATAAAATTTAGAACTGTGATAACCTTTTAAAAAATGTTGTCCACGTCTAGCTACAGTGTCTATCGGCTTGCACATTTATCCTCGACTATTCGAATTTCAATGCATCACCATCAAATGGTTCATCTGCCACTTTAATGGAGTCGGTTGGACATCCTTCAAAGGCATCCTGCATATCATCTTCAAGTATTTCAGGAACTTCCGCAGTTCCTTGGTTATCATCTAAAATAACAAAGGCAATCCCTTCATCATCATAGTCGTAAATATCAGGTGCAGCAGCGCCACATGCACCACAAGCAATACATGTATCTTTGTCGACAATTGTATATTTAGCCATGTATATGTCCTCCTTGAGAATAATCTATGTCAGTTTGTATAACTTTTCTCGCTTAATGACGAGTAGTTCAAAAATCTCCTACCCTCATTGTAAATCTGTTTTCATTTCTTTTCAATACAAAAGTGCTAATGGATAGATAACGAATGACATCATGTAACATTTCATGAATAAAATTTTCCTAGTACATGTCAATATAAAAGTACACCGACAATTTTCGTGATAGAATAAAGGATAATGAATAATGGTAAAGGAAGTTAATTGAATGTCTTTTTTACAAGAGATTGTTTTACAGTGTATTCATTTGATTAATGGTGATCGAACGGTTTATGCCATTTATCATCTCTTAAAAGGAAAGAAATCCTCACAAACCATCCAGGATGCACATTTATATCATTTGTCCAAATGGTTTCAAACGACACCTTCTCTATCAAGGGAACAATTTGATGGAATCATTCGTCTATTAGTTAAACAACAATGGATTCAGTTAAATGATCAAAAGGCTGCGATCATCACTAAAAAAGGACTCGCGGAGATCAAGGCCTTTGAACAAAAGATCGATTTTCCTTATTTAAATGGCTGGCAATTACAAGACACTGCAAAAATTGCCTGGAGAAGATTAAACTTGCTTGTACAAGTAGCATCCAATCTCATTTATGAAAACACAAAGTATTATCCAATTGAACGGGATGAATCGATCCAATTTTGGGTAAAGACCTATATACAAAACCTACACTTGAATAGACGACAATTGGCTGATCAATTATATAAAGAGTTTGAATCCTTACTTGATTCACAGGAGGTAGATTGCCCTACCCTCCTTACCCTTAGATTCACAGGGGAGAATTCAACCGGAAAAACTGTTTTGCAATGTGCTCAAATACTGAAAATTGAACATACGGAATACTATTTCCGTTTTCTTCATTTATTCCATTATTGTATACAGAAGATTTTGCAAAATAAGGAAATCTTTCCACTCTTGTATCTGACTGTACAAGATGTACATCAGACGATTCCTTTGACCTACTCAACGATGAAAACATATAGGCTATTCAAAGAAGGAAACTCAATAGAGGAGATCTCGACTATACGCAATTTAAAAATAAGTACCATTGAAGATCATTTTGTCGAAATTGCACTTTTTCATCCTCAATTTTCAATTTCTCTCTTTATTTCACAAGAAAAGATTGAGAAAGTACTTCAGATTGCCCATACATTACCGAATAAAAGGTTAAAACCAATAAAAGAAAGAATACCTGATTTAAGCTATTTTCAAATCAGACTCGTTTTAGCAAAGTACGGAGGTTCAATATGAAGTTAGAAAAGATTTTAGACGAATACTTTGGTTTTCCTTCATTTCGTTTAGGTCAAAAAGAAATTATTCAATCGATCCTAAGTCACCAACATACATTAGCGATGCTTCCAACAGGAACCGGGAAATCATTGTGTTATCAATTTCCGGCTTATTTTTTTGAAGGTTCTATTATCATTGTTTCCCCGTTGCTCTCTCTCATGCAAGATCAAGTTGAACAAATGAAATTCCAAGGTGAGAAAAGGGTGATTGCACTTAATTCATTTCTTACTTTTCAGGAGCGGCAACAAGTTTTAGCGAAATTATCTCATTATCGCTTTATATTTTTGTCCCCAGAAATTTTTAATAATCAAAGTGTATTATCGGCATTGAAAAAAATTAAAATTGGTTTATTTGTTGTTGATGAGGCACATTGTATTTCCCAATGGGGATATGATTTCCGTCCTGAATATTTACGTCTTGGTGAATTCAGACGGGCTTTAAACAATCCTTTAACATTAGCTTTAACGGCAACAGCTACTGAGAAAGTGCGTAAGGATATCCTTCACTATTTGGAATTGGACAAAGTGAAGGAGTGGATCTATACAGTTGATCGTCCTAATATTGCCTTATCCATAGAAAAGATGACTTCTCAGAAAGAAAAATTATCAAAATTACTGCATTACGTTCAACGACTTGAAAAACCGGGGATTATTTATTTTTCAAGCAAGAAAATAGCAGAAGAAATTACGAATTATTTAATGGAAAATGGGGTTTCAAATGTTGCGACCTATCATGCGGATATTGAACAGGAGGAACGAATCTTAATCCAACAACAATTTCTATATGGTGAACTTGATATCATCTGTGCGACAAGTGCATTTGGCATGGGCATCAATAAAGAAAATATTCGATTTATTCTCCATTATCATCTTCCATCTCAACTAGAGTCGTACGTACAAGAAATTGGTCGGGCAGGGCGTGATGGGAAACCTAGTATTGCCATTCTTTTATATGTAGAAGGTGATGAGATCGTACATAAATTATGGATTGAAAATGAATTACCATCGAATGAACAAATTGATGGGTATTTCCAATACGAAAACCAACTGAAAAACAAAGAAATAATCGATTATTTACAATTATCGGAAACTCAACAACGATTTTTGATTTATATAAAAAAGCGCTTAACAAATGAATCAAATCTTATAAAAAGCACCGTTGCAAAGCAAATAAAAGATGACAGGGTGAAGACAAAATACGGAAATTTACAATCAATGTTAAGGTGGATTCATTCGGAAGATTGCTTAAGAAAGGGAATATTATCATACTTTGATGAAGAGATGGAACAGATCATTTCCCCTTGTTGTCAACAATGTGGATTTGATGTGACCACATTTTTTTGTGAACAAAAAGAAACGAGAAAAAATGATAGCGAAAGATCATGGAAAGACCAATTAAAAAAACTATTTAAAGTAGAAGGATGCCAAAAATGAATAGAAAGAATAAACAGGCAAAACTAATCGCACAAATGACAAATAAAGAAGTATTATGGTCACTTTATAGTACACAAATCCTATTATTAACCCTTTCTTTCATCATTGGATTCTTATTATTTGATGATGTTTCATCTTTCATGGAATTATTTAAATGGAAAGATCCATCTGTTTTTTTATACGGGATCCCCGCTGGTTTACTTGTTGTACTTGTTGATTTAGCCAGTATGAAATGGCTTCCGCAACATTATTATGATGACGGTGGAATTAATGAGCGAATTTTCTCAACGCAGACTTATGGTCATATTGCCTTCATTTCCATTATCATTGCTTTTTCCGAAGAAATTTTGTTCCGCGGCATTATTCAAACACATACCGGGCTGGTTTGGGCAAGTTTAATCTTTGCCATTGTTCATATTCGCTACTTATCCAATTGGTTTCTAACCCTAAATGTCATTTTCGTAAGTTTCTGGATTGGCTTTATTTATGAATCGACGAATAATTTGTTCGTGACGATGATGATGCATTTTACCATTGATTTCGTATTAGGGGTCATGATTCGCAGGAAAGCATTGAAAGATCATAAGTAAAAAATAGTTCATATAAGAGAGGGGGAGGACATACATTGCAATAGGGGGGAGGTAAATGGATCCGAAATTAGTACATTTCAATAATGGCACTGATCAAGCAACGAAACAAATGTTACAAGCTCTAATTGACCGTAAACGTAAATTTGAACAATTAAACAAAAGATATACCATCACGATGTGGGTAACGGTTTTCTTTTGTTTTTTCTATATGTACATGCTTTATAAAACAATTATAAAACCATATTCCTACTCTTTTTTTGATATATTTTCTTCAGCTGTTCGCAGGTCGGATATGTTCCTTCTATTTATTGTTGCTGTTGCACTATTCGGCATAATGAAAATATGGAAGGATCAAAAAGATAAAGCGGAAGATGAATTCCATGCCCTCCGTTGCGAAATTATCGATCGAAGTAAAGATCTATGGAAAAACGAAGCATGGGCAAAACGGCACCAATTGTTTGAATTTATGAAAAAAGATTATGGCATTAATCTATATCATGAAAGTAAATAATCGAGAAGGTCTATCCTTCTCGATTTAAATGTTTAGAAAAATTTTTTTTGGCTCCTTTCATCTTTAAGAATTTCAACAGCTTCCTGAAAGCGTTGAGCATGTATTATCTCACGCTCTCTTAGAAAACGTAGAGAATCATTAATATCGGGATCATCACTTAAATTAATTAACCATTGGTAAGTTGCACGCGCTTTTTCTTCTGCTGCTATATCTTCATATAGGTCTGCAATCGGGTCTCCTTTTGCTTGAATGTAAGTAGCTGTCCAGGCTTCTCCAGCTGCATTTTCGTAATAAAGGGCTTTATCATGATTAGCGTAATGAGCACCAAGACCTGCTTTTTTCAATTGATCTGGTGTAGCATCTTTCGTTAATTTATACACCATCGTGGCGATCATTTCCAAATGTGCGAATTCTTCTGTGCCTATATCCGTCAGTAAGCCAATTACTTTATCAGGAATCGAGTATCGTTGGTTTAAATATCTTAATGCTGCAGCTAATTCCCCGTCTGCCCCCCCGTATTGTTCAATTAAAAATTTTGCAAGCATTGGATTACATTTACTTACTTTTACAGGGTATTGTAATTTTTTCTGATACACCCACATGAAGCTACACCCCTTTCTTTTGCGTTAAACTTGCCATGGCCAAGGTGCTTCTTTCCAATCCCATGGATGGCGCGAAAAACTATAACCAAAACTCGTTAAAGATCCATAATTTTTTTCGAAATTGTTCTTAAGCTTTATACTTTTTTGCACGAAGGCATTGTATTGGCGGATAGCATCCATATCATCTGGATGTGTATCTAAGTAAAGAGCAAGTTCTATAACAACGAAATCCACTGCTTGCAGTTCTTGTAAGTCTTTATAGTATTGCGGGGGGACTTGTTTCATTCTCTCGAACCCCCTTTTGCCGTTTCATATGGGCTATAATAAGGGTCATAAAAATATTTCCAAAGGGTTCCTTTTTGTAAAGCTTCAAATGGCGAAAACTGTGGCAAATTAGGTGGCTGAAATCCGATATATAAATGTGGTGGAGTAGAGTAGGTTTTCACTTTCATAGGTGGACACGGATCAAACGGGCTAACGTACGGGTGATACATTTTAAAACGTGTGTGCTTCATCGCTTTATCCCTCCTCACCAAGGACTTCATTTAATGTGTATGAAAGGGAATTTGTCCAAATGTATAGTATTTAGTTTAAAAACACGCCAAGGCTAATCAGATGCTTGTCGCAGCAAAACAGTCGCCTCCGCTTTTCTTGTCTAGCTGCGGCTCCTAGCTGCTCGAGGTCATCTGTTCATCCTTTTTGTGGCAAAGTACGCCACACCAAGGCTGCCCAGATGCTTGTCGCAGCAAAACAGTCGCCTCCGCTTTTAGTTTTATGGTATTATTTATTTCATTAATGAATTTGCTGTGGGGAGTCGTACATGATATTTTTTATATTCACGATTATTTTTTTAGCTATTATTGTTTTGCTTTATATGTGGAAGGAAGCTTTTCGGAATGTGGTTGTTTTTGATCATGTTTATGTTCCTTCTCTTCCTAGTGAGAATCCGGTACGTCTTTTTTTTATTTCGGATATTCATCGCCGGGTCATTCATCCAAGTATCATTCAAAAAATGAAAGATAATGTGGATGTCATTATTATTGGTGGGGACTTAGCTGAAAAGGGTGTTCCGCTTGAACGAATTCAACATAATGTACGAAAGTTATCATCGATTGCCCCTGTTTTTTTTGTATGGGGAAATAATGATTATGAAGTAGATGTGCTTGAATTAAAAAAAATATTAATGGAGGAGAATGTGACGATCTTAAAGAATACCTCAATTACATTTCCACTAACAGGTGGGAAAAGAATTAGATTAATTGGGGTAGACGATTTAAGTAATGGAAATGCGGACAAAAATTTAGCCTTTAAAGAAGTAGTTCCAACAGACTTTAATATTTTGATCAGTCATAATCCTTATTTTATCAAAAAATTACAAACAACCGACCCTATCCACCTAATGTTAAGTGGCCATACACACGGCGGACAAATCCGCTTATTCGGATTGGGTTTATACGAAAAGGGTGGTTGGTTTCAACATCATCAAACGAAATATTTTGTAAGTAATGGCTATGGTACAACTGCCTTGCCACTTCGCTTTGGTGCGAAAGCTGAAACCCACTTAATTACTATTTCGAACAGAAAGAAGCCTGAAGGAATCTCGATTTAAGTGAAACTTCGCATTTGCAAGTTTTTATCCCCGGCCCTGCAACTTCTGGGCAAGTCCACCCCAATCCTCCGCTATTTGGAGGTAGTGCGAATGCCCGTTGATGCGGGAATAAAAGGAATGTTTCCATACGGGAAGCACCTTCTACCATCCCTGACATAGTATATTGATAAGAGTCCATACTCAGGGGGCAGCAATATGAATATTGAACGATTGACATGTAATTCGGTAAAGTTATTTATTTCGTTCGAAGAGTTAAGTGAGAAAGGGCTATTTCACGAACGTTTATTAGAAGATTCATTCGTTTTTCATCAATTATTTGAATCTCTTCTTGATGAAATCGAATCGAAATATGATATTCAATCAGATGGGGCCATATCGATCGAAATTCATTCCTTAACCGATGATGGTGTTACCTTTATTTTTACATTAAATGAAAATGATGTAGAATCTGATCAGGAGCTATGTGTGATGCATGAAAATTTGGAAGGAACGGAATCGATTTATTTATTTGAACAATTTGATCATCTAATCTATTTTATCCAAGATACGAGTCCAAATATCTTAAATAAACTGAGAGCTTCCTTATATATAAAGGATTACCAATATTATCTAACCGTCTTTTTTCCTTCAGATGCGGTGAGATCGATTGTAGAACCATTATTATTAGAGTATGCCAAGATTGCAAATGAAACGATCCATTTATTAAAAGAATACGGTAAGATCATCATCGAAAAACAGGCATTTCAAAAAATTCGAACATACTTCGTGAAATAGACAGGGACAGTATATCCAATCCCTTTTCCTATTTTTTCGGCCAAAATGCATGATTATAGTAAAAATAATCACGATATGTTAGACTATACATTGGTCGAAGTTCTGATATGCAGGGTAAGTTAAACTTGAATTAAATGTCTCCTATCATTGTTAGATGGGAGTTTTTTTCGTTCAATAACTTGAAAAAGGAGAGACCTGAAATGCAAAAGGAAGAATGTATTATCGTAGGCGGAGGTCCTTGTGGTTTAGCCGCAGCCATTGCAATCCAAAAAATTGGACTAGATCCGCTCATCATTGAAAAAGGGAATATCGTTAATTCTATTTATCATTATCCCACACACCAGACGTTTTTTAGTTCAAGTGAAAAATTAGCGATCGGGGATGTCCCGTTTATTATAGAGCAACGAAAACCAAAAAGAAATCAAGCTCTCACTTATTATCGTGAAGTAGCTAAACGCGAAAAATTACGTATCAACCGATTTGAATGTGTCCAGAAGGTAGAAAAACAGGAGGACGCATCGTTTTTGATTGAAACATCAAAAGATATCTATCAAACAAACAAAGTGATTATCGCAACGGGTTACTATGATCATCCCAACTATATGAATATTCCAGGGGAACATTTAGGTAAAGTATTCCATTATTTTAAAGAAGCTCACCCATATTTCGATACCGATGTCGTCGTCATTGGGGGGAAAAACTCCGCAGTAGATGCTGCATTAGAGTTACATAAAGCAGGGGCACGTGTGACAGTGTTATACCGTGGAAAAGAATATTCAAGTAGCATTAAACCATGGATTTTACCCGAATTTGAAGCACTTGTTCGGGATGGTGAAATTATTATGGAATTTGATGCGCATGTAGAACAAATAACAGAGGACCAAGTCATCTACCATGTATCCGGTGTGAATAAAGAGATTAAAAACGATTTTGTTTTTGCTATGACAGGTTATCATCCTGACCATAGTTTTCTAACAAAAATGGGTGTAGAAATTGATGAAGAAACAGGAAGACCATTATTTACCCCTGAAACGATGGAAACAAATATACAAGGAATTTATATTGCTGGAGTGATTGCAGCAGGAAATAATGCGAATGAAATATTTATCGAAAATGGTAAGTTTCACGGGGAACTAATTGCTGAGGCAATTAAAGAGGAAAAATAAAAGGAAGGGGTGCCCCTTCCTTTATTCATGGTGAAATATTTCCTCCAGTTTTTTTGGATCTTCTGTGATGGACAAGGCAATGAGTAATTTCAATCTTGCTTTTTGTCCGTTAAGTCCATTTGAAAAAATAACACCCATCTCTTTTAATTGTTTTCCCCCTCCATCATAACCATAGATATCTTGTGCAATCCCATTAAAGCATCTTGAAACTAAAACGATAGGAATTTTAGCTTCAAGCAGTTTTTTAATCCCCTTTATAGCTTGAGGGGGAAGGTTCCCTTGACCAAATGCCTCAATGACCACTCCATCATATTGTAATTTCAGCATCGCTTCGAGCAAGCTTGAATCCATTCCAGCATAGGCCTTGATTAAACCTACCTGTTTTGATATATGGCAAAACGGATAACACTCCCGTTCAGTTGGCTGATGGTGAAAAATAACGGCCCGTTTCGTGACAATTCCAATTGGTCCATATTGTGGACTTTGAAAAGTAGAAACATTACTAGCATGTGTTTTTGTCACATTTTTGGCTGTATGGATCTCATCATTTAATACGACTAGGACTCCTTTTCCTTTCGCCCTGTCACTTGAAGCTACACGAACAGAGGAGACTAAATTATATAATCCATCAGACCCAATTTCATTACTAGAGCGCATTGCACCTGTCACGACGATGGGGAGATCTGTGTCAATCGTAATATCTAAGAAGTACGCTGTTTCCTCCAAGGTGTCAGTTCCATGCGTAATCACAAAACCATCGTACTTATTTGATCCAAGATGGGTTTCGATTCTTTTTTTTAGTTCATACATTTCTTTAGGCGTAATATGAGGAGAAGGAAGGTAATAAGGTTCTTCCGATGTAATATGAGCGTACTCATTTAATATGGATATTTCCGCGCTTAAAGGGTTTTGATGCCCTGGCAGAACGGCTCCTGTTTCCCGATCCTCATGCATGGAAATAGTACCACCTGTATGTAATATTAAAATATTTTTTTTCTTCATCATCCGCCTCCTAATAAAGTGAAACTTCATCCCCACGGTATGTTAGTTATACTTGTTACACTAAAAAAGCACCATGTCCTGTGGAATCGCCTGACAAGTCCCATCCTCGTCTATCGTCGGAGACCTTTATGGGCAGTTGTCCCCAACTATCTTTTTTGATTCCTCATCATTTTTGAGATGGGTGTTTTACTGCCTGTTAAGGTGAGATAAAGTGAAAAGGGATATTTTCAATCTCATTTATACATGATACGATGATTATAGTAAAACTTCCATAGGATGAGGGAACTTTTAACAGATGAATGTGGACGAAGAGGATTTCATCACGCGACTAATGTATTAGATTTAGATAGAGCAAATATTCCCATTCGGGTTAAAACGGAAAGAAAAGAGGGCTAATATGCTTGCGATTGTTTCGGCTGGAATTGCTCCCGGCTTTGCGCTATTAAGTTATTTTTATTTAAGGGATAAATATGAGGCTGAGCCTATTATTACAGTGCTAAAAGCTTTTCTTTTCGGAGTCATCATTACGTTTCCTATTATGTTTATCCAGTATGTCTTTTCCGCTGAAGAACTGATCTCAAGCAGTTTGGGTGATGCTTTCCTATCCACAAGTTTACTAGAAGAATTTATTAAATGGTTTATATTATTTTATGCCATCTATACGCATGTGGATTTTGATGAGCCATATGATGGAATTGTTTATGCTACAAGTATATCACTTGGGTTTGCTACAATTGAAAATATTTTATATTTAATCGCCCATGGTGTAGAATTTGCCGTTACAAGGGCATTGCTTCCTGTATCAAGTCATGCATTATTCGGTGTGATTATGGGTTATTATTTTGGAAAAGCAAAATTTTCTATGGATGGAAGAACAAATAAATGGCTATTTCTAGCTTTTTTCCTTCCTTATCTTTTACATGGTCTTTATGATTATATTTTATTCATCGAAAAGGTTTGGGTTTATTATATGATTCCTTTTATGCTTTTTTTATGGTGGTTAGGCTTAAAAAAGGTAAAAAAGGCCCGTATTTTAACGGATCGACATCATTATAAAATGGTTATCAAACAAAAAAGTTCTTCTCTTTAAGAGAACATGAAGAAGGGTGAATGCTACTGACCGTAGTGTTCCCCCTTCTTTGTTTTGTTCTTCATGTAAATTAGGATGTTTTTTCCATACTCTTACTTATGTATAAAATAGTGGCTGTTACAAAAAATAGGATTACTGTTTAATACATGATCTGGAGGTTAAACCAACATGAAGAAAAACAACAAGCTCTTTCAGTGTATTTGTGTATTAATGCTTTTTATTGCGCTATTCTCAATTGGGCATGAAGACCATCATGCTAGAGCTTTTTCTAATCAAGTCATTCAAAAAGGAGCTTCAGGTGACGATGTAGTTGAACTCCAATCCCGCCTACAATATATCGGTTATTATAAAGGGAAAATTGATGGTGTTTTTGGTTGGGGGACATATTGGGCATTAAGAAATTTTCAGGATGCCTTCGGGTTACCTGTTGATGGACTAGCTGGTCAGGCAACGAAAAATAAACTGGTGAAAGCGTCAAAATATAACGAGCAATATGTAAAAAAACAAATAAGAGGAGGAAAAAAGTTTACTCATTATGGGGGAGCAGATGTTAATAAAAAAACCCGACAAAATGCTAACCAAATGAAAAAGGCGAATAAGGTCACGGCTGTTAATACACCAAATGGCTTTTCGCAAAATGATATCCAACTATTGGCCAATGCTGTACATGGGGAAGCAAGAGGAGAGCCTTATGAAGGTCAAGTAGCTGTGGCAGCCGTCATTTTAAATCGCATTCAAAGTGCATCATTTCCTAATACAGTATCTGGAGTGATTTTTGAACCACGTGCTTTTACAGCAGTGGCCGATGGTCAAATTTGGTTAACTCCGAATGAAACATCAAAAAAGGCGGTTATAGATGCGATTAACGGCTGGGATCCAACAGGAAATGCCCTATACTATTTTAATCCTGAAACGGCAACAAGTGAGTGGATTTGGACAAGACCGCAAATTAAACAGATTGGAAAACATATTTTCTGTAACTAAAGGGGTGAAGTTAAAATGATACGATCTATTTTGATAGGAGTACTGACTGTTGGAATTATTGGGACAGGGATTTGGGGTTATCAGGAGCATAAGGAAAAAAACGCAATCTTAATCAATTCAGAAAATAACTACCAAAGAGCATTCCATGACCTCACATACCAAATGGATTTATTGCACGACAAAATTGGAACAACCCTTGCGATGAACTCAAGAAAATCATTATCCCCGGCTTTAGCAGAAGTATGGCGCATTACTTCGGAGGCCCATAATGGTGTCGGTCAATTACCATTGACTTTGCTTCCTTTTAATAAAACGGAGGAGTTTCTTTCAAAAATCGGGGATTTCAGTTATAAAACGGCTGTAAGAGATCTGGACAAAGAACCGCTAACAGATAAGGAATATAATCGCTTAAAAAAACTATATCAACAATCTGCTGATATCCAAAGTGAGCTGCGTAATGTGCAACATATGGTATTAAAAAATAATCTCCGCTGGATGGATGTCGAAATGGCATTAGCATCAGGAAAAGAAATGTCAGATAATACGATTATTGATGGATTTAAAACAGTTGAGAAAAAAGTTGAGGGGTATGATGAAGCCAATGTTCAAGGGCCAACGAATCTATCTGTAGAGAAGCGGAAACAAAGCTTTGAACATTTAAAAGGAAAAAATATTTCTAAAAAAGAAGCGATTCATATCGCCAAAAAATATGCAACCCTCAAAAATATTAAAAACGTAAAAGTAACGACGAATGGAAAAGGGGCTGATTTTGATTTCTATAGTGTCTCACTTTCGGATGGCCCAGGAATTGAAGCCAATATGGATATTACCAAAAAGGGCGGTTATCCTATTTGGTATATATTACAACGTGATGTGAAGAAACAAAATATTAGTTTAAATGATGCGTATTTAAAAGCTGCTCAATTTTTAAAAGACAATAAGTTTAAAGACTTGGAGTTACTGGATAGCTCGCAATATGATCATGTAGGGGTCTTTACATTTGTATTGAACAAACAAAATGTAAGAATTTATCCGGATTCAATTAAAATGAAAGTGGCTTTAGATAACGGACAAATTATCGGTTTTTCGGCATCAGATTATTTGAAAAACAATCATGAGCGAAAAATACCGAAGCCTAGTATAATGGCTGAGGAAGCAAGAAAAACGATTAATCCAAAAGTGAAAATTCAAGAAGAACGACTAGCGATTATTGAAAATGATATTTTGGATGAAGTTTTATGCTATGACTTTTTAGGAACTTTAGGCGAGGATACGTATCAAATCTTCGTCAATGCACAAACAGGAGAAGAGGAAAAAGTAATGAAACTAGGGAATGCTGAGCAAAAATTTGGTGAAACATTATAATGAGCAGGCTGTCGAGAAAAATTCGACAGCCCCTTTTTATTTTTTAACTCTGTTAAACTCGGGTGTTGATTTCTGTTCCAGGCACTTCTCTTTTTGCGGGCGATCGCTGAGCACTACGTATTTGTGACCGAATTTCCCGCGAGGAGTCTTCGTGACTTCCACTGCAATTAATAATGGTCCTTAGCACAGCCTGTTTTTTTTTAAAAAGTTTTTGTAGGTTGAAAGACCTGTAATTTCTATATATGATTGAATATATCATATAAAATTAACATAATTTATGATGTTAACTAAGTAAAAATAACTATATTGTTTTAAAATTAGGATGTGTGATGAAAAGTAATGCTGAAAATTGGAATGACGTTAACTTTAGAGCCGGTTGAAATGACAGATAGTAAAGAACAATTCAAGTGCAAAGTGGTTGAAATGGAAGAATCGAAACTTTTTATTACTTACCCCATTAATGTCGTTACGAATAAAACGAGTTTTTTATTGGATGGGATGCAATTAAAAGCTAGTTTTATTGGAGGGCGTTCTGCTGTTTTCATGTTTGAAACAGAAGTGATTGATCGCGTTAAGAAAAAGATTCCAATGCTTGTTCTCCAGGATCCAGGCCCAAGTCTATACATACGGATTCAGAGGCGCCGATTTGTACGAGTGATGACAGGAATGGATATTTCCGCTACATTCGCGTCTATCCCAACCTTTACGACATGCACGGAAGATGTTAGTGCCGGTGGGATGGCGATCTTAATTCCAGAGCATATTCACTTAGAACAGGGGATGGATGGAGAATTTTTAATGGTGGTGCCCATGCAATCTGGGGAATATCATTACATCAAGGTGCGCGGGAAAGTCATTCGAATATGGGAGGATTTGAAACGGAACATTGCCTCAATCGAATTTATAGAATTATCTAGTACCATTCAACAAACCCTATTAAGATTTTGCTTTCAACGACAACTGGCTTTAAGAAAAAAAGGGTTAACCGAATGATACATGAATAGAATGATTTTCCTATTCCTATACTAGTAGATAGTAACCTGAACGTTACGATTAGAAGTATAGGGGTGGGAATGATTGAAAACGATCGAAAGATGGTTAATCAAGCTAACGATTATACAAGTGATTCTACTTTTGGTGACCCAGTTTTTCTTACATAATTGGGATCCTTTTCATGATCTTCAAAAGGTTGCATTATATGAAGGAGTTCATCATGAAATCAAAACCCCCATATTTGAAGTGATGAAGCAAAAATAGGCATGGAGAAATCATAAAACTCCAGCCTTTTTTTCGTAAGTAGACAAATGGTTATTCATATATTAAATGATTTATTTTAGTTATAAAAAAATGTGGGCTCCGAACTACACTTAGATAAGGAGCAATATGTTAAAATAGGAAAGTATTTATTTAGAGAGAAGGTGGAAAGATGAACAAACCAATCAATATTGCAATTGATGGACCGGCTGCAGCTGGTAAAAGCACTGTGGCGAAATTAATAGCGGAAAAAATGCACTATACTTATATCGATACAGGTGCCATGTACCGTGCCCTTACATATAAAGCACTAAAGCAAAATGTAAATGTAGAAATGGAACAAGAACTTGTAGATTTATTAAAGCAGACCAAGATTGATTTACAACCTGGTGAGAAGGGACAGCTTGTTTTTTTGGACAATGAGGATGTCACAAATTTTATACGAACATCAAAAGTAACAAACACAGTTTCGATTGTAGCTAAACACCCCAATGTCCGTTTTGAAATGGTTAAAAGACAGAAGGAGTTTGCGAAAAAAGGCGGAGTTGTCATGGACGGAAGAGACATCGGCACACATGTCCTTCCAAATGCAGAAGCCAAAATATTTTTGTCGGCAAGTGTTGAAGAACGAGCGAAAAGAAGATATACAGAAAATATTTCGAAAGGATTTAAGGAAGATTTAGAGAAGTTAAAAGAGGAAATAGCACGGCGTGATCAACTTGACTCCGAAAGAGAGGCATCCCCATTAAAAAAAGCAGAGGATGCAGTGGTTGTCGATACAACTTCACTCAGTATAGAGGATGTAGTAGAAAAAATTATGTCCGTTGTATCAGAAAGGGTTCGATAAAGGTGACATTTTACTCATTTGCAAGAAACGTTGTAAAACTAGCTTTAAAACCAATTTATCGAATGGAAGTCATTGGTTTAGAGCATTTCCCGAAAGAAGGCGGGGTATTGTTATGTTCAAATCATATTAATAATTTAGATCCACCCGTAGTCGGTATTACAGCGCCACGACCCGTCGTATTTATGGCCAAAAAGGAGCTATTTGAAGCTCCTGTACTTGGGAAGATAATTCACCATTTACAGGCTTTTCCTGTGAAAAGAGGGATGAGCGATCGGGAAGCATTGCGAAAAGGATTATCGGTATTGAAAGAGGGAAAGGTATTTGGATTATTCCCTGAGGGGACAAGATCCAAAACTGGGGAATTAGGTAAAGGATTGACAGGTGCGGGTTTTTTTGCATTACGATCAAATGCAAAGGTCATTCCATGTGCGATCATCGGACCCTATAAGCCATTTCGAAAAATAAAAGTGGTCTACGGACCGCCAGTACCTATGGATGAATTGCGAAAGAATAAAGCGTCTGCTGAGGAGGCGACAGAGGCGATTATGTCGCAAATTCAGCAATTGCTTCACACTTATCGGTAGAAGTCTTCCTGCTTGACAAATGACAGCTTTTGTTAGAAGTTAGTAATAGGTTAATTTTTCTCTGTAAATAATAAAAAATGGCTTTCACATAGTTGGACGTTGCGATGTCTAGCTCAAATTCCGTTCCTACTCTTAAGGAATCCATTTTAATACGGATCAGTGATTCTGCAGTTCAGAAGAACGGATGATGCTTTACGCGTTTCTAAGTATATGTAGTTTCGGATTAAGGAGGAGTACATATGGTAGAGGACATGAATCAAGTAGAAGTAAATGTATATGGTGTGGGCGATCGGGTAAAAGCAACCGTGACAAAAGTAGAAGAAAAACAAGTTCAAGTAGAAATTGAAGGCAGCAAAAAAGACGGAATTATTCCGATTAGTGAATTATCAAGCTTGCATATTGAATCTGCGTCTGATGCAGTTAAAGAAGGGGAACAACTACAATTAATCATCACAAAAGAGGAAGATGATTTATTTGTTCTTTCCAAACGAAAAGTAGATGCTGAAAAAGCATGGGAAGATATGAAAGAGCGTTTTGAGCAAGGGGAAGTATTTGAAGCCGAAGTGAAAGAAGTTGTGAAGGGCGGACTTGTCGTCGATCTTGGGATCCGCGGGTTTGTACCAGCTTCATTAGTAGAAGATTATTATGTCGAAAGCTTTGATGATTATAAAGGCAAAACATTAACGTTCAAAATTGTTGAATTAGACCAGAATAAAAACCGCCTCATTTTATCTCATCGGGCTGTTTTAGAAGCGGAAAAAGAAGCAGCGAAGAAGAATGTTCTACAATCGATTCAAGAAGGCGATATCATTGAAGGAAAAATCCAACGTTTAACTGATTTTGGTGCTTTTGTTGACATCGGTGGTGTAGATGGACTTGTTCATATTTCTCAATTATCCTATGAACATGTTGAGAAACCGTCTGATGTTGTTTCAGAAGGCCAAGATGTGAAGGTGAAAGTTCTGGCTGTAGATCGTGATAATGAAAGAATTTCTTTATCCATTAAAGACACTCTACCTGGTCCTTGGACAAATATTTCAGAAAAAGCAGCGGCTGGCTCTGTATTAGATGGGGTTGTCAAACGACTCGTGTCTTATGGAGCATTTGTAGAGGTGTTCCCAGGAGTTGAAGGCCTTGTTCATATTTCACAAATCTCTCATAAACACATCGGTACACCTCAAGAAGTACTGAAAGAAGGGCAAGAAGTACAAGTGAAAGTACTGGATGTAAATGAAAGTGAAAAAAGACTTTCACTTAGTATTAAAGCTTTACAAGAACCTACTTTTGAAAAAGAAGAATCATTCGATTTTCCAGAGGAATCCAAAGGGTTTCAACTAGGTGAAATGATCGGTGATCAACTTAAAGATTTAAAATAATAGATAAAGTGAAGCTTCAATCAGTGGGGGGGTTCTTCATCCCCACTGAATGTTAGTTGACCTTATCGGACCTTTAGGGGCAGTGATCCTCTACCTATCTTCTAGGTGGGGGTTTTCCTGCTTGTAAAGGCAGGATAAATAAACAAAACCACAGTTTTGAATGAAATATCATTCGAAAAACTGTGGTTTTGTTATCTTTCACTTCTTCTGTCGTCTTCTTGCTTCATTTGGTCCCTCTAACTTTGTTGCTCCATCGTGGTGTAATGCTTGATCACGATCGGATTGAACCCTTCCACTTTTCTTCAATTTCCGTTCCTGACGATCTCTGCCCATTATAACCACCTCCTATCTATAAAATCCCTATCTTTTCAGGACTTATACATGAATGAAAACCGTATTTTTTTCCCATAATGGGAATAATAGGAGGGAGAGGAGTGGATGGAATTTTTTTGATTATATGTTGGGGAAATTGGATTATTACTACTTTTATACTAGATAAAAAACATCCTCGACGTTTCCATATAAGTCTCTTGTCATTGTTGCTCATTATTTTTGCTCATGACCAAATGTTGATTGGAGCATATTCAATTTCTGTTACCTACCTCATACTTGTCTTTCAATCTTTTTATTTCGTGATCAACCTATCCTTGAAAGAGAAGGGGTATTTATTCATCACATCTTTAATGGTGACGATGCTCTATACAGGAATTTATTTGTTAGAGCTCTATGAAAGAGCAGTGTTCAAAACCGATGGTAGATGGTATATATTTGTCGCCATTATGGTTGTGATTCAATTAGTATATCCGGTTAAAAGTCATTTAGGAAAGAAATTTCTTGCCCTTTCCGTAGGATTATTACAAGGAGATTGGTTAATCGCTGTGATTTTGCACTCAGTTTCCTTCCCCTATAAAATAGGGGGCCTTCCATTCCTCGATTTTTACATATTTCATCTTGGAGCGATCTTAATCATGCACTGGTTAGGAAACTTAATTCGTTCTTTAGATATAAAATCTTTTGCGGCAAAGGAGAAACAAAAGAGCTATGAATGAATATGTTTTCCCTATCATTTTTGGAGTCATCATTGGGACGGCCACAAGGTTCTTTTTGTTAAGAACAGATTATCGACAATACCCAACCTACTTACACGGCAAAATCATTCATTTGGCACTTGGCTTTATCGCTGCAGGGTTAGGTACGATTGCTGTCCCTGCCTTAATGGAGGCGAATTATACGGCGATCACTTTTTTAACTGTTGCTGCTTCTCAATTTCGGGAAGTAAGAAATATGGAGAGAAATACGTTAACCATGCTGGATGATTTTGAACTAGTTCCAAGAGGTACAACGTATATTGAAGGGATTGCGATTGCGTTTGAAAGCCGAAATTATTTAGTCATTTTCACTTCCATGATTACAACATTAGTTTATATTCTTTTAAATGTGTATATCGCCATTATTGTAGCTGTGATTTGTATTTTAATATCGAAAGTGTTAAGTGCAGGGGGAAAGTTGAAGGAAATTGTAGATATTGAACATGTCGAACCGCATTTTAAAGAAGCAGGTCTCTATGTAGATAATATCTATATTATGAATATAGGTTTAACTGCTCGTCGTAAGGAGTTGCTTCGTTACGGGATGGGGTTTGTTTTAAAGCCAAAGAGTTTTGATGCTCGATCAACGATAGCAAATTTAGGACAGCGTCAAGCGATTTTACATGATCTATCTACTGCACTTGGTGTCTACCGGGATTCAGGTACACCTGCATTAAGTCCGTTGGCGAAAAGAGATTTAGAAGATGGAAGAGTGGCGGTTTTTGTACTCCCTCAAGAAAAGGATCTGAAAAAGGCGATCACCATTCTAGGTGAAGTCCCGACTTTGGAAAATGCCATTAGAATGCCAACAGAATCAAAAGCTAATGAAAAGGGGCGGAAGATTGAATGACCATCGAAAAATTTATTCTTGCTGCTATTACAACGAATCCTAGTAAAGTGCCAAGTGGTACGGCTGTCTTCCATTGTCATGATAAAGAGGAATTAGAAGTGGTCGCTTCCAATTTAGAGGCTATTTTGGACGGGATCGCTCATCAATTAACAGAAGAGATTTTTATTATCGTTAGACATTAATGCTTTCGTAATTGCGAAGAGATGTAAATATTGATAAAATGTTAAAGTTGAACACCCTTCTAATTAAAGAAGGGTTTTATTTACATTTAACCCCCCTTAATGGGCAGTAAAACCTCCACCTCAAAATGATGAAAAATCAAAGAATAGGTGAAAGATCACTGCTCATGAAGGTCCGGTGATGAAAAAGATGGATCGTGCTAGACTGACTACGGGACGTGGCGTTCTTTAGCGTGGCTAGTTCAACTAACATTTAGGGGAGATAGAGAAACCTCCACTGAATGAAATTTCACATTACAGAGACAATGACAGAATATTGCTTTAAACGATAAAGCTGTATTTTTCTACATATTCTTAGATTCGTCATTCAAGAAAGGAAGAGATAGATGGTTAAACCAGTTGTTGCTATTGTTGGCAGACCAAATGTTGGGAAGTCGACTATTTTTAATCGGATTGTAGGAGAGAGAATTTCGATTGTGGAGGATGTTTCGGGGGTGACCCGAGATCGAATCTATAGTTCAGCTGAATGGTTGACTCACGAATTTAATATCATTGATACTGGTGGAATCGACATTGGGGATGAACCTTTTTTAGATCAAATTCGTCAACAAGCTGAAATCGCCATTGATGAGGCGGATGTGATCATTCTTTTAACAAGTGGACGCGAAGGTGTCACCTCTGCCGATGAAGAAGTGGCCAAAATTTTATATCGGTCAAAAAAGCCAGTGGTTCTTGCTGTCAACAAAGTAGATAACCCTGAAATGAGGGATCAAATTTACGATTTTTATGCATTAGGTTTTGGAGAGCCATTCCCTGTATCAGGTGCACATGGCATTGGGTTGGGAGATTTACTTGATGAAGTGGCTAAGCATTTCCCTGAAACAGAGGAAGAGGAATATGATGATCAAGTCATTAAGTTTTGTTTAATCGGACGCCCAAATGTCGGAAAATCTTCTTTAGTAAATGCCATTTTGGGAGAAGAGCGTGTTATTGTGAGTGATATTGCGGGAACGACGAGGGACGCAGTTGATTCATTGTACACATATGATGGACAGGAATACGTTATTATTGATACGGCAGGTATGAGAAAAAAAGGGAAAGTGTATGAATCTACCGAAAAGTATAGTGTATTACGTGCTTTACGTGCAATGGAAAGATCCGATGTTGTGTTAGTTGTATTAAATGCGGATGAAGGAATTCGTGAACAGGATAAAAAAATTGCTGGGTATGCACATGAAGCAGGGCGCGCCATCGTGATTGTTGTGAATAAATGGGATACAATAGAAAAAGATGAGAGAACTATGCGGGATTTTGAGCAAAAAATTAGAAACAACTTTTTGTTTCTTGATTACGCACCGATTGTCTTTTTATCTGCAAAAACGAAAAAAAGACTTCACACTCTTTTACCAGTCATTAATATGGTAAGTGAAAATCATGCCCAACGAATTCAATCAAGTGTACTCAATGAAGTAATTATGGATGCGGTCGCTATGAACCCGACCCCGACAGATAAAGGAAAGAGATTAAAGATTTTTTATGCTACACAAGTAGCCGTAAAACCGCCGACATTTATTTTATTTGTCAATGAACCGGAATTATTGCATTTCTCTTATGAGCGCTTTTTGCAAAATCGAATTAGAGAAACATTTGGATTTGAAGGAACACCTATTCGAATCATTGCCCGTGCTAGAAAATAAGAGGAAGATTGACACATCTACTTCCTTTTAAATTCTAACCTTGTCATTAATGCAAAGGCTGTGTTAGGACAGATGTTGATTAGAGTGAAAGGCGCGAAGACTTTTGTGAGAGGATGAGAGGGAGGGGAGACGCAGCAGGCGCTAAAATGCTTAGGGGGATCACCTTCCGCCCACAGAAATAGAGGCGCCTGGAGTGAAAATCAACAGCCAAGTTTCACAGAGTCAATGTAAAAGAAAAATAAGCAGGTGATAAATTATGAAAAAGAAAGAAACGGTTGCCGTTGTGGGGGCGGGAAGTTGGGGAACTGCCCTTGCGATCGTTTTGGCAGATAATGATCATCGCGTTCGCCTTTGGGGACATAAAGAAGAATTAATGAAAGAGATTAACGAAAAACATACGAATGAGAAATACTTACCTAATATATCATTGCCAACAAATATTGAAGGAATTCCTTCCTTAGAAAAGGCTTTAAATGGAGTAGACATCATTGTTATGGCTGTTCCGACAAAAGCCATAAGAGAAGTATTGCGGAAAATTGTAGCTTTTCAAAAGACACCCCTTACGATTGTGCATGTGAGTAAAGGGATTGAGCCTGATACATTACTTCGAATTTCGGAAATGATTGAGGAAGAAATGCCTGCAAATATTTTGCGAGATATCGTTGTTTTATCCGGACCAAGCCATGCCGAGGAAGTTAGTTTGCGTCATCCAACAACTGTGACCGTTTCCTCGAAAAACATGGAAGCAGCAGGGTCCATACAAGATTTATTTATGAATCAACATTTTCGTGTCTACACGAACCCAGATGTGATTGGGGTAGAAATTGGTGGGGCATTGAAAAATATTATTGCATTAGCCGCGGGCATTTCAGATGGATTAGGATATGGGGATAACGCGAAAGCGGCATTGATTACACGTGGACTTGCTGAAATTGCAAGATTAGGTACAAAAATGGGGGCAAATCCACTTACATTCTCTGGATTAACAGGGATTGGAGATTTAATCGTTACTTGTACAAGCGTTCATTCCCGTAATTGGCGGGCAGGAAATATGTTAGGAAAAGGGCAGAATTTAGAGGAAGTCCTTCATAATATGGGCATGGTTGTCGAAGGGGTAAGAACAACAAAGGCGGCCTATCAGCTTTCTGAAAAATATAAGGTGAAAATGCCAATTGCGAAAGTGTTGTATCATGTACTATTTCACAATGAATCACCTAAAGAAGCTGTTGATGAGCTTATGGCAAGAATGAAAACCCATGAGATGGAAGATTTAGTGAATGTACTGGAAGACCGCGTGAATGAATAATTGTTAGACATTAGGCGAATGAGGAGACAAAGGTTTTTCTATATCATAGAATACTATGAGAAACCCAGCTTTAAAACGGATGGAAGCGGTCTTAATTAGTTGAAGCTATTGTGATCAATCCAATAGCTTTTTTTTCTGGACTTTTCTCACAGATTAATGGCTATATGTGTAGGGGGGAGTTTCCATTCATTGGGAGTAATGAAATTGCCGAAGAATCTTTCAAAAAGGAGATTCTTGTCCATTCTATATATTTATTATGGTATAATACTGTTCGAAATTAAAAGGGGGCAGAATGATGTCATCGATGATGAAAATGTGGATCTCATTTATTTCAATGGGATTAATGTTTGCTGCGATTTTTACTATATATTTAAGCCGATATAAATTGAAACAGGGAATATTAAAGTTTGTAACAGCATTGATTGCGTACATATGCATGATTGTTGGCGGGCTCATGATGATTTATATTGTTTTTAGTGGACCTACTGCATGATGAGGTTAGAAAGGAGCTTTACATTGAGGAAAAGGTTTTTCGCATTATTTATAAGCGTATTTACCATAACGATATTATCTGGATGTATGTTTCCAGAAGAAAAGAAATCACAGAACCAAGTTCCGTATGAAAATCAAATCCAGTCTGTACAATCGGCCGTAGAGCAATTTAGAGAAAAAAATGATGGGATTCTACCAATTAAAACGAAGGAGCAGGATACACCTATTTATTTGAAGTATCCGATTGATTTTAAAAAGTTAGCTCCTGAATTTATGGCTGAACCACCAGGAAATGCATATGAGAGTGGGGGAGTTTTTCAATATGTATTAATTGATGTTGAGGACCAACCAACAGTAAAAATCTTTGACTTGCGCATAGCTGAGCAAATACGCGAACTGAATATTCGCCTTCAAGCCCATCAATATCCTCCATTTAAAGAGGAGATTGTCAATAATGTATATACACTCGATTATTCTAAATTAGGATATAAAGAGGAACCACATGCAGTAAGCCCTTATTCAAACAAAAATTTGCCTTTTGTCATGACAGGGGACGGGAAGATTTACGTGGATTATCGAATGGATTTATATGAATTATTAAAGAAAGAGAAACATTCATATAAAACAGGTGAAGATATACGGCCGCTTTTGACTAAAGATTCAGTATTTGTACCAGCTTATTCATTGCCTTATACAGTTGATGATAAAAAAGAACCGATATTTTTACAAAAATAGTTCTAACCCTTCCATCTACAAATATATTGTAGAGGAAGGGTTCTTTTATTGTTAGGAATTGTTTGATCACTTCTGGATCACTCATACGGATCCAGTCTGTGATCACGAGTGATCCTTTCTTTAATAAATATATGCGTTTTAAATGCTTTAATAGGGGAAAATATTATTTTATTTTCTAGTCATAAGAGTGTGGGACAACATCATAAATATATTTTGAGTACAAGAAATACCAGACTATAATCCCTGGAATGAATGTTGGGAGGGAATCTCTTTGGAAAAAGTAGATATTTTTAAAGATATTGCAGAAAGAACAGGTGGAGATATTTATTTAGGAGTTGTAGGAGCTGTAAGAACGGGGAAATCAACATTTATCAAAAAATTCATGGAACTAGTTGTCATTCCGAATATCCAAAATGAATCTGATCGTGCACGTGCCCAAGATGAGCTTCCTCAAAGTGCAGCAGGAAAAACGATTATGACAACAGAACCGAAATTTGTACCGAATCAAGCCGTTTCGGTTCATGTTGATGAAGGTCTAGAAGTAAATATTAGATTAGTGGATTGTGTTGGTTACACAGTTCCGGGAGCAAAAGGCTATGAAGATGAAAATGGCCCTAGAATGATTAGCACTCCTTGGTATGAAGAACCAATCCCTTTCCATGAAGCAGCTGAAATTGGCACAAGAAAGGTGATTCAAGAGCATTCGACAATTGGAGTTGTAGTGACAACAGACGGAACCATTGGAGAAATTGCAAGACAGGATTATCTGATCGCCGAGGAACGCGTGATTAACGAGCTTAAGGAAGTTGGAAAGCCATTTATTATGGTCATTAATTCAGCAAAGCCACATCATCCTGAAACAGAGAAATTAAGGGCAGAACTGAACGAAAAATATGATATCCCTGTCATTGCGATGTCAGTCGAAAACATGCGAGAAGGGGACGTATTGAATGTTCTTCGTGAAGCATTGTATGAATTCCCTGTTTTAGAGGTGAATGTGAACTTACCAAGCTGGGTTATGGTATTGAAAGAGGAACATTGGCTCAGAGGAAACTACCAAGAAGCAGTGAAAGAGACAGTAAAAGACATTAAGCGCCTGCGAGATGTGGATCGTGTCGTTCAAAACTTCGGAGAATATGAGTTTATCGAAAATGCAGGGTTAGCTGGAATCGATATGGGGCAGGGGATTGCAGAAATTGACCTTTTTGCACCAGATGAGTTATACGACGAAGTGTTAAAAGAAATTGTTGGAGTGGAAATTCGCGGGAAGGATCATTTATTAGAGTTAATGCAGGATTTTTCACATGCAAAAAGAGAATATGATCAAATTTCCGACGCATTAAAAATGGTGAAACAAACTGGATACGGCATAGCGGCCCCTTCTTTAAATGACATGAGTTTAGATGAGCCTGAAATTATCCGACAAGGTTCAAGATTCGGTGTTCGTTTAAAAGCTGTAGCACCGTCGATTCATATGATTAAAGTAGATGTAGAATCAGAATTTGCCCCAATTATTGGAACAGAAAAGCAAAGTGAAGAACTTGTCCGCTATTTAATGCAAGATTTTGAGGATGATCCATTATCCATATGGAATTCTGATATATTTGGCCGCTCACTAAGTTCAATTGTAAGAGAAGGTATACAGGCAAAGTTATCATTAATGCCAGAAAATGCGCGTTATAAATTAAAAGAAACATTAGAAAGAATCATAAACGAAGGTTCTGGTGGCCTCATTGCCATTATTTTATAACAAGTATTTCAATAGACTCTCAAGCCTGGGGGTCTATTTTGTCTTGTTCTAATGGGTCATTACAGCGGAGCAAAAAAAGGAGGACAGAAAGAATAAACTGTATGAAGATTCACTATATTAAGGACTAAACTCATAGAAAAAGAGAAAACTTTTTAATTTAAAGTGTTTTGTCAGAAAAGATTGCCATGTTTTAATGAATTCTGCTTGATATGGAATTTCTTATATGATAATCTTTTAACAGAATTGGTGCGGTAAACATTGATTCTACAACATTTTACTGGTTTAAAGTATATTATTCCGGAAAATTGTTCATTAATGAAAGTAAGAAGTAATTCTACTTTTAACCCTCTTGGGAGGAGGTGAATGGCATGAATAAAACAGATTTGATTAATGAAGTTGCAGAAGCAACTGAACTTTCTAAGAAAGATGCTACAAAAGCGGTTGATGCCGTTTTCGATGCCATCCAAAAATCATTAGCAAATGGAGATAAAGTTCAATTAATTGGTTTCGGTAACTTCGAAGTACGTGAACGTGCAGCCCGTAAAGGACGCAATCCACAGACGGGAGAAGAAATTGAAATCGCAGCAAGCAAAGTACCAGCATTCAAACCTGGGAAAGCGTTAAAAGATGCTGTTAAATAACTACATAGCCTCTTGGCTAAGAAGACTCGTACACGGGTCTTCTTTTTTACATCCTCACTCTTTTTCCTACCAATAATAAATAGTTAGGAACTAATATTGACGGAAATTCTACTTCATTAATGGTGTCATAGATCCCTTTTTAGGATTGCGGACGGGAATCCTCTACCTCTTTAGAGTAGAGATGAGAGTACGCTTTTGTCGAAATCCCCTTGTGGGATGGCAAGACAAAACATGATATACTACTTACAAGAACGAGTGTTCTTTGAAAACTGCATTATATGGGGTTGTGGTGAAGAAAGGACAGTCACCACGTAAAATAATGCCTGTCATGTGGGAAAGACCCACTCATTTGAAACCATTGCAAGGTTCGGAATGAACCTTCGTGGAGGGCAGGTCGATAGACCGCCCGATGAAGCGAGAAGCTCAGTCAATTCATTGACGGGTAGTTCACGAAACGTCTTTTTTGCCCCTTCCCTATCATTGTGCTAATATTAGGAATGTTAGAGATCAAATGAACTTTATGTGAAATCGTTATGTAGGAGAGGATAAATAGATGACAGAAGTGAATCGTGCGAAAATAGAGGACGCTATTCGAATGATACTCGAAGCGATTGGTGAAGACCCCAACCGCAAAGGTTTATTAGATACACCAAAACGGGTGGCAAAAATGTATGAAGAGGTCTTCGCCGGATTAAATCAAGACCCAAAAGAATATTTTGAAACTATTTTTGGGGAAGCTTATGAAGAGCTAGTACTAGTAAAGGACATTCCGTTCTACTCTATGTGTGAACATCATTTAGTCCCATTCTTCGGCAAAGCCCATGTCGCTTATATTCCAAAAGATGGGAAAGTGACGGGGTTAAGTAAATTAGCTAGGGCGGTTGAAGCTGTAGCGAAACGCCCTCAATTACAAGAAAGAATAACATCGGATGTTGCCGATGCTATTATGGAAAAATTACAGCCATATGGTGCAATGGTTGTCGTTGAAGCAGAACATATGTGTATGACGATGCGGGGAGTAAAGAAACCAGGTGCTAAGACTGTGACAAAAGCTGTTAGAGGAATATTCGCTGAAGATGCAGTAGCTAGAACGGAAGTACTAAACCTCATTAAGGAATAATGGTGATGGATGTATGAAAAATTTTCAAGCTGATTTTATTATGATTAAAGCTTTAGAAGATGGGGTCAATGTGATTGGGCTGACAAGGGGATCAGATACTCGATTTCACCATTCCGAGAAATTAGATAACGGAGAAGTCATGATCGCACAATTCACAGAGCATACTTCTGCAATCAAGATTAGAGGTCGTGCCGAAATTTCAACAAGTTTTGGTGAAATGCAAAGTGGAGATTAAGAATGAGTAAAGGGATGTTAGCTGTTTTCTAAAACGATAGAAGACAGCTTTTTTGTTTGCTTCTTGTTAGATGTGTTTATTTCTTTAGAACTGTTATTCGTAATTCATGGATAGTTATGTTATAATATTGCTTGTTTTACTACGTATATAAAATGATTAAATCTTTTTTTACATAAACATTAGAAATATATTAGAATGGGGAATTTGGGGTTATGATGAACGATTGGCTAAAAATAGTAGCTACCTTAAAAGAGAAAATACAACTTAAGCTAAATGAACCATATTTAATGCAGCATATAGATAGTCCCATGATTAATGAAGACCGATTATTATATTTATTATTACCATTTTCAAAAGGTCAAATCCAATCTCCAAAAGTAGAGATGAATGTAACGACAGCCATGCTCATTCAAGTAGCCCTTGATACCCATGAAAAAGTAATAAATTCAAACGAATCTACTCAAAAGCAGCAACTTACCGTATTGGCTGGAGATTATTTCAGTGGGCTATATTATCAATTATTAGCCAACGGGAAAGATATCCAGCTTATTCGTTATTTAGCCAAAGCCATTAAAGAAGTGAATGAGCATAAAATAGCTGTTTATCAATATGAAAGCCATTCGATTGAAGAGATTATTGAAAGTATCAGGAAGGTTGAAGCTAGTATTATTCAAAAATTTTATCAATATTTTCATTTTGAAACATATAGCTTGTTAGTGACGGAATTGTTATACTTAAAAAGACTTTTTAATGAACGTACCTTATTATTGGAGAAACAACCATCACAAATGTTTAACGCGATACATCAACAGCTTTTCCAAAGTGTTCAAATGGATTCAGGCATACCCGAAAGCAACTTGCCGATCCTAATGGATTATTGCAATCAACAAATTAATAATGTGAAAGCCACTATTTCAAAACTTATGAAAGAAGATTGCCCTGAGAATGAACTTTTTATAGAGTCTGTTCGTGAACTTTTAAAAGTAGAGTGATGGAGATTTGAATACGGAGGAAGGTATTGCTATGTCACAACAATCTAAAGAGGAACGTGTACATCACGTATTTGAAAAAATATATTCAGATTACGACAAGATGAACTCAGTCATCAGCTTTCAACAACATAAGAAATGGCGAAAAGATACGATGAAACGAATGAATGTTCAAAAAGGAGATTCAGCTCTGGATGTTTGCTGTGGTACAGCCGATTGGACGATTGCACTTGGACATGTTGTTGGAAAAACAGGAAAAGTCATTGGACTAGATTTTAGTCAAAATATGTTGAAAATTGGTGAGGAGAAGGTCAAGCGTGAACAACTATCTCACGTTGAACTAATCCAAGGGAATGCTATGGAACTTCCTTTTGAGGACGGAAGTTTCGACTATGTCACAATTGGTTTTGGGCTAAGGAATGTTCCTGATTATATGCAAGTTCTAAAAGAAATGAACCGAGTGTTAAAACCAGGTGGAATGGCCGTGTGTTTAGAAACATCACAGCCGACAATGTTTGGGTTTCGCCAACTTTATTTCTTTTATTTTCGCTTTATCATGCCTTTATTTGGGAAAGTATTTGCCAAAAGCTACGATGAATATTCATGGTTACAAGAATCGGCACGTGGATTTCCAGGTATGAAAGAATTAGCAAAGATGTTTGAAAGAGCAGGGTTTGTAAATGTTACGTATAAACCACATAGTGGTGGAGTTGCAGCCACACACATTGGATATAAACAAAAGTAGGACATTAGGGTGAAAACGGATATGAAACTTAAAATACTGTATTCGTTTTTAAAGGCGGATATTGAATTAATAGAAAAAGAACTAGAAAATGCTATACAATCGCATTCTCCATTACTAAATGGAGCCTCATTGCACCTTATACAAGCTGGAGGCAAAAGAATTCGTCCTGTTTTTGTTTTACTTGCTGCGAAATTTGGGCAATATGATATAGAACGAATAAAGGATGTGGCCGTTGCATTAGAATTGATTCATATGGCTTCTCTTGTACATGATGATGTGATTGATGATGCAGAACTTCGGCGAGGTAAACCTACTATTAAAGCACAATGGAATAATAAAGTCGCAATGTATACAGGTGATTATATTTTTGCAAGATCTCTTGAATATATTACGAATATAGAAGATGCGCAAGCTCATCAAATTCTCTCATCCACAATGGTAGAATTAAGTATCGGTGAAATCGTCCAGATTAAAGATAAATACCGGTATGAACAAAATTTACGGGAATATTTACGGCGAATAAAAAGAAAAACAGCCCTACTAATCGCAGCAAGCTGTCAGCTAGGTGCCATTGCAGCAGGTGCAGAAGAAGAGGTTCACCGTAAGCTATATCAATTTGGCTACTACGTTGGAATGGCCTTTCAAATAACAGACGACATTCTTGATTTTACGGCTACGGAAAAAGAGCTTGGAAAACCAGCAGGCGATGATCTCCGTCAAGGAAATATTACCCTTCCAGTATTATATGCAATGGAAAATAAAGCCCTTCGTAGCAAAATTATAAAAGTCACAGAGCATTCAACAAAAAATGAGATGGAAGAAATCATCCGTTTAATTAAAAGTACCGATGCGATCGAACGGTCCCATATATTAAGCAAAAAGTATCTAGTAAAGGCCTTAAATATTTTAGAAGAACTACCAGTAAATCGAGCAAAAAAATCATTAAAAGATGTAGCTACATTTATTGGAAAAAGAAAATATTAAAATCACTACCTGGCTGTTGTAAAACAGTGGAATCAATGATAATATTTTTTTGTATTGCTAAAAATGAACAGTACATATACATAATTTAGGAGTGGATCATAATGGAAAGAACATATTTAATGGTTAAACCTGATGGTGTACAACGTAATTTAATCGGAGATATCGTGAGTCGTTTTGAGAAAAAGGGTTTTCAATTAGTAGGAGCAAAATTAATGAATGTATCAAAAGCTACAGCTGAAGAGCATTATGCAGAGCATAAAGAACGTCCTTTCTTCGGTGAACTAGTTGACTTTATTACTTCAGGTCCTGTTTTTGCTATGGTTTGGCAAGGTGAGAATGTAATTGCGACTGCTCGTCAAATGATGGGTGCTACAAATCCTAAAGATGCTCTTCCAGGAACCATTCGTGGTGATTTTGGTGTCACTGTTGGAAAGAATATCATTCACGGATCTGATTCACCAGAAAGTGCGCAAAGAGAAATCGGTATTTTCTTTAAAGAAGAAGAGCTGACTGAATACTCAAAATCAATGAATGACTGGATTTATTAATCTCAGGGTATGAACAAAAAGGAATCGTCTTGACAGACGATTCCTTTTTTACATTCAACAAATCTTTTTTCTTTGACCTATCCTAACAACAATAAAACATTCACTTCAAAATGATGAGGAATCAAAGAAGATAGGGGAGGATAACTGCTATAATGGTCCGAAAAGAAAGGATGTGACTTGCCAGGTCAATTCAGTGAACGCACATTCTTCTTTAGCGTGACAAGTTCAATCCACATTCAGCGAGGGATGGAGATAAGGAAGTTTCACTTTATCGTAAATATTGCTCATAATAAATAGATAGAAATTATTAACATTTTAAATAGTTCTTTCGATATAATATATAATGATATAAAAGTCATATATGAAGATAAACAAGGGAGATTTGTGAATGATGTCCAAAGACTATGGAGACTTTATTATTTCGGTAAAAAGAAAAACAGGAATTGATCTTTCACTTTATAAAGAAGCACAAATGAAGCGAAGGCTAACCTCACTTTATGAAAAAAGGGGGTTTCATTCATTTAAAGAATTTTTTGAAGCGATGGCAAAGGACCGTAACTTATTAAATGAATTTTTAGATCGAATGACGATTAATGTTTCAGAATTTTACCGGAATGCTAAACGATGGGAAGTGCTAGAAAAGAAAATACTTCCCCGCTTGCTATCCGAAAATAAACGATTAAAAATATGGAGTGCTGCCTGTTCTACAGGAGAGGAACCTTATACCATCGCGATTATTTTGTCACAATTTGTTCCATTGTCCGAAATTTCAATATTAGCATCTGATATAGACGAGAATGCCATCCAAAAAGCTAAAATGGGAGTATATTCTGAACGATCATTAGCAGAAGTGCCTAGTCATATGAAGAAAAAATATTTTCGTAAAGAAGGGGACTATTTTGTCTTAGCAGAGGAGATTAAACGAACGGTCATGTTTCGAAAGCAAAATCTTCTAGCCGATCATTTTGACTCCAACTTTGATTTAATTGTTTGTCGCAATGTACTGATCTATTTTACAGAAGAAGCGAAAGATATCCTATATCATAAGTTCAATCAGGCTTTAAAACCAGGTGGAGTTTTCTTTGTGGGCAGTACCGAACAGATTTTTACCCCGTCTATTTATAGATTCGAAACAGAGGATACCTTCTTTTATCGAAAAATATGACAAACAATAGCTGTTTTAAAAGCAGCTTTTCTTTTATTTATGATCTATTATTAATGGAAAAATGAAAAAATATAATAAATTATGACAAATAATGCTTTATTTGTGGTAAAATTCACAGAAAAACATAATAAATTCTATATAAGAAGTTTTAAATATGATATAGTTTTACATAACTTCTTTAGCGAGTTGAAGGGGGAAAGTGGAAATGAGATATTTAACAGCTGGTGAATCACACGGACCACAATTGACTACGATCATCGAGGGTCTTCCGGCAGGAATGCCATTGGTAGTTGAAGATATTAATACGGAGCTTGCACGCCGTCAAAAAGGGTATGGCCGTGGGCGTAGAATGCAAATAGAGAAAGATCAAGCGATGATTAAAAGTGGTGTTAGACATGGGAAAACATTAGGATCTCCCGTTGCTCTAGTTGTCGAAAATAATGATTGGAAACATTGGACAAAAATTATGGGGGTTGAACCACTCGATGAAGGGGCAGAGGAAGAGATCAAAAGAAAAGTAACAAAACCTCGGCCAGGACATGCTGATTTGAATGGTGGTATTAAATACGGCCATCGTGATATGAGAAATGTTTTGGAACGCTCTTCTGCACGTGAAACGACTGTACGTGTGGCAGCGGGGGCAGTCGCCAAGAAATTATTAAAGTTATTAGGGATTGAAATTGCTTCTCACGTAATTGAAATTGGTGGGGTAAAGGCGAACTCAATAAACTTTACGTCCTTAAAAGAACTGCAAGAGGTGACAGAGGCATCCCCTGTACGTTGTTTTGATCAAGAAGCTGCCGAAAAAATGATGAAAGCCATTGATGATGCCAAGGATAATGGTGATTCAATTGGTGGAGTTGTGGAAGTAATTGTGGAAGGAATGCCAATTGGGGTTGGAAGCTATGTTCATTATGACCGAAAAATAGATGCGAAAATTGCTGCGGCTATCGTGAGTATCAATGCATTTAAAGGGGTTGAATTCGGAATAGGCTTCGAAGCTGGGAGGAAATTTGGCAGTGAAGTACATGATGAAATTGCTTGGGAAGCCGAAAAAGGCTATTATCGAAAAACGAATCGTTTAGGTGGGCTTGAAGGTGGCATGACCAATGGGATGCCAATTGTTGTAAGGGGAGTCATGAAACCAATTCCAACCTTATATAAACCGCTTGAAAGTGTAGATATTGAAACAAAAGAGGTATTCGCAGCAAGTATTGAGCGTTCCGATAGTTGTGCCGTACCTGCAGCAAGTGTTGTGGCAGAAGCGGTTGTTGCTTGGGAAGTAGCTTCAGCCATTATTGATCATTTTTACAGTGACCGTTTTGATGGATTGAAAGCTTCGATCGAAGAACATCAACGATATGCGAAGGAGTTTTAAACCATGCAATCACTTAATGTTGTCACGATGGATCAAACATATCCTGTCTGGGTTGGAGATGGAGCGATAAATAAACTGAAGGAATTGTTTCAAGAATCGTTTCAATCCGTTACGAAAATTCTAGTCATTTCAGATGAAAATGTGACAAATCTTCATAAAGATGTATTAGTTAAGGTGTTACCAGAGCAGATTGATTGGAAATGGCATACTGTACCAAAAGGGGAGCAAGCGAAATCCTTTGCTGTATTCGAACAGTGTATTTCTTTCGCTTTAGAAAGTCAGTTGGATCGAAAGTCTTGTATTTTAGCTTTTGGTGGTGGAGCAACTGGTGACTTAGCAGGATATGTAGCGGCTAGCTTTATGAGGGGAATTCCATTTATTCAAATCCCGACAACCATTCTAGCTCATGATAGTGCGGTAGGTGGAAAGGTAGCAATCAATCATCCACTTGGAAAAAATATGGTTGGCCATTTTTATCAACCGAAAGCAGTAGTTTATGATACTCGTTTTTTACGAACACTTCCAGCTCAAGAAATTCGCTCTGGATTTGCAGAAGTCATCAAACACGCACTGATTCAGGATGCTTCATTTTTGGAAGATTTAATGACAAACTTACAAGACTTTCAAGCAATGGATGAACAATATTTACAGAAGTGTTTAATAAGAGGGATTGAAATTAAGGCCAACATCGTTGCGGTAGATGAGAAAGAACATGGGATTCGCGCCTTTTTGAATTTTGGTCACACATATGGACATGCTCTTGAGGCGAAAATGGGCTATGGGAACATTACTCACGGTGAGGCTGTCATGATTGGCATGATGTATGCTTTGTACTTAAGTAAAAAGTATTTTAAGCTGACATTGGATCTCCACAAATTCCAAAACTGGATTGAATCTCTCGGATATCAATTGAATATCTCAACTTCCATCTCTTTTGAAGATTTATTTAATGCCATGAAGCGAGATAAAAAAACAATTGGTCAACATGTCAGATTTGTATTATTAAAACAAATTGGAGAACCAGTATTGGTCGACATGGAGGAAAAGGATTTACTGGAAGCAGATGCTTTCATTCGTTCTATTTAACAAAAGGAATTTAGAAAACTAAACAGTCAAATTGATTGGGGGGATACGAATAAATGATCAGGGGAGTGCGAGGAGCTATAACAGTTAGTCATAATGAAGAAAATGAAATCGTCGATGCTACTGAACAGCTTGTAAAAAGTATGATCACTGAAAATCAGATAGAGGCAGAAGATGTTTCATCTGTTTTAATTTCAGTTACGGAAGAATTAGATGCAGCTTTCCCGGCGAAAGCACTAAGGCGGATTAAAGGCTGGACATATGTACCAGTGATGTGTATGCGTGAAATTCCTGTGACAGGAAGTTTGGAGAAATGTATTCGAATTATGATGCACGTAAATACACCCCAATCACAGAAAGAAATCCAGCATATCTATTTAAATGAAGCGATTTGCTTACGCCCAGATTTACGAGAAAAGAAAATCGAAGAATAAAGGCTGTAGGCTTGGGTTAAATGAAAAGGAATCATACAATAAGGAAAAAAGAGGGAAAAGGGAGAGACATCTCATGAAATGGAAAGAGCAAATCTTGAACTTAAAAGCATATCAACCAGGACGTTCAGTCGCCCAAGTAAAGGAAGAATTTCAATTGGAACATATCGTCAAACTAGCTTCCAATGAAAATCCTTTTGGCTGTTCACCACTTGTAAAAGAATGGTTAAGTCAGTTTAATGAATCGTTTGCCATCTATCCAGATGGATATGCTACGATATTAAGAAAAGAGCTTGCTAATCATCTCCAACTACAGGAAAGCCAATTATTATTTGGGAACGGCTCAGATGAAATTATCCAAATCATTTCACGTTCTTTATTAAAACCTGGAATGAACACTGTTATGGCGACTCCGACATTCCCACAATATCGCCATAATGCAACCGTGGAAGGGGCAGAAATTCGCGAAATTCCATTGAAGGATGGGGCACATGATTTAACCGCAATGGGAGAAGCGATCGACGAGAACACTGCTATTGTATGGCTATGCAGTCCAAACAACCCATCAGGAATTTATATCAATGAAAGGGAATTAACCGGCTTTTTAAATTCCGTTCCTAAAGATGTATTGATCGTACTTGATGAGGCATACCATGAATATGTTACAGCAGAAGACTACTATGATGCCCGTGATTTGATAAAAGAATATCCCAATCTGTTAGTGATGAGAACTTTTTCAAAAATTTATGGGCTTGCCAGTTTCCGGATTGGATACGCATTTGGTTCGGACCAACTGATTAGATTCCTTGAACCAGTTCGTGAACCATTCAATGTCAACACAATTGGACAAGGTGTTGCAGCTGTTGCACTGAAGGATCAATCATTTATTGAAAAATGCCGTGCAGAGAATAAAAAAGGATTAAATCAATTTTACGAGTTTTGTGAAAAAAATGAGTTACATTATTACCCATCCGAAGGGAATTTTATACTAGTTGACTTTCAAACAAATGGTGACGATGTTTTCCAATATTTGATGCGTAAGGGGTATATCGTTCGATCCGGGAAAGCATTAGGATTCCCGACTTCTGTTCGAATTACAGTAGGTTCAGAAAGTGAAAATGAAGGTGTTTTAAAAGCGATTGAAAGTTTTTTAGCGGAAAAGAAATAATAATGATGGTGAGGCGACCCAAATGGAAAGAAAAGTATTAGTGATCGGACTTGGGTTGATTGGTGGTTCTCTCGCCCTTGCCATTAAAAGAGAGCATCCTAATTCCATAATAGTAGGCTATGATAAAAGTGAATCAGAATTAAGTTTGGCCAAAGCATTAGGCGTGATTGACAAAAATGCGAAAAAACTTGAAGATGAAGCGAAGGAAGCAGATTTAATTATTCTAGCCACACCAGTCATGCAAACAGAAGGAATTATTCAACAATTAGCCACATTCGATTTGAAGAAAGATGTCATTGTGACAGACACAGGAAGTACAAAGAAAAGAGTAATGGATAGTGCCAGAGTACTCGCAAATAATGGAGTTACGTTTATTGGGGGACACCCGATGGCAGGATCCCATAAAAGTGGTGTTACTGCCGCAAAGGAAATTTTATTCGAAAATGCATTTTATTTATTAACTCCATCCGAATATACGAGTCGGCTATCTGTGGAAACTTTAAAAGAATGGTTAAAGGGAACAAAGTCGAAAATGGTAGAAATCTCGCCAGAAGAGCATGATGAATTAACCGGGGTGATTAGCCATTTTCCACATGTCATTGCTGCAGCTCTTATTCATCAAGCTCAAAGGTTTGATCAAAAGAATTCCTTAGTCTCCCGTTTAGCTGCTGGAGGATTTCGTGATATTACAAGAATTGCATCCTCAAATCCTGAAATGTGGAAAGATATCTCTTTACATAATAAAGAAGTTCTTCTTCATTTACTTCAATACTGGGCAGATGAAACAACTAAGGTGATTTCTTTATTAGAAAATCATGATGAAGAGGCTTTACTACAATATTTTGCACAGGCAAAGAAATTTCGGGATCAATTACCGATCACGTCTAAAGGAGCCATTCCATCCTTTTATGATTTATATGTGGATGTTCCTGATTATCCAGGGGTTATTTCCGAAATAACAGCTTATTTAGCAGAAGCCAGAATTAGCATTACGAATATTAGAATCATTGAGACTCGGGAAGATGTGTACGGGATATTAGTCATTAGTTTTCAAAATGACGAAGACCGTTTACGTGCAAAACAGTGCATCGAAAATATAACAAATTATGACGTATTCTTTGCTTGAAAAGGATGATTAAATGCAAACATTGAAACTACTTTTTAATCAGAATGGCTTAAGAGGTTCAGTTACGATACCGGGAGATAAATCGATTTCCCATCGTTCTATTATGTTTGGTGCAATCGCAAAAGGAAAGACTACGATCAGTAATTTCCTAACAGGTGCCGATTGTTTAAGTACGATTTCTTGTTTTCGAAAATTAGGTGTTGAAATCGAACAGACAGAAGAGATGATTACGGTTCATGGTCAAGGATGGGAAGGGTTAGTAGAACCGAAAGAAGTTTTAGACGCGGGTAATTCTGGAACGACGACTAGACTGATGCTTGGTATTCTTGCGGGACTTCCCTTTCACTCAGTATTAGTCGGTGATGAATCTATTGGAAAACGTCCGATGGGCAGAGTTGTAGAACCGTTAAGACGAATGGGAGCTTCTATACGTGGTCGCGAACAAGGACAATATACTCCACTTGCGATTGATGGAACTGGACTTACTTCAATCCACTATGAACTTCCTGTCGCAAGTGCCCAAGTCAAATCTGCTATTATTTTTGCTGGGTTACAAGCCCAAGGAACAACCATTGTAAAAGAACCTCAACAAACGAGGGATCATACGGAAAAGATGATTTTACAATTTGGTGGATCCGTCGTGAAAATTGAAGATGAAATTCTTATTAAAGGCAAACAGACTTTTAATGGGACTCATGTTCATGTGCCAGGAGATATATCATCTGCTGCCTTTTTCCTAGTAGCAGGAGCTATTGTACCGAAAAGTGAAATAATACTTACGAATGTAGGGTTAAATCCTACAAGAACGGGCATTATCGAAGTCTTAAAACAAATGGGTGCCAATATTGAAATTGAAACAATGGAATCAATCGGCGAGGAAACAGGAAATATTGTTATTCGTACTTCAGAATTAACTGGAATAGAGATTGGTGGAGATTTGATTCCCAAGCTAATTGACGAGATCCCAATTATTGCATTGATGGCGACACAAGCCGAAGGGGTAACGATTATTAAAGATGCGGAAGAGTTAAAGGTGAAGGAAACGAACCGGATTGATACGGTTGTTGGTGAATTGAGAAAGCTAGGAGCAAAAATTGAAGCTACTGAAGATGGAATGATTATTCATGGAAAAAGTTCACTAACAGGCGGAAATGTCTCAAGCTTCGGGGATCATCGAATTGGAATGATGTTATCCATTGCAGCTTTAATATGCCGAGAAGAAGTCGAATTAGAGGATCCTGAATGTATTGCCATTTCATACCCAACATTCTTTGAACATTTAAAGCAGTTAATACAATAAACGTTATGAAAAGGAGAGCTCGTTCGGGCTCTTTTTTTTCTTTCATTCTGAAGTTAAAACTTTTTACAAAGTATCAAATAAACTATAAAATAAATAAAGGGATACTATCATCAATTTTTCGACAAAATGATAAAGGGAATAAGACTCTTTGTTGAAAAATATTTAAAGGGAAAAACCATTTGAACAAGAATTTAAATAAAGAAACCGGTTCATCACCTGTACATATGAAGGGGCTACGAAAAGCTCTTATTGGGTGAAATAGCCTGTAATGATTATTTTAAAATAGCATTGTCACATGCTTTTTGAAAGGAAATGAACATTATGTCCACTCCACAACAAATGATCTTATCCTTAGAAAAGGGAGAATATGATCAAGCCCAATACTATTTTAATAAAGTGAAAAAAAGTTCCAATGAGGATGAGCAATTCCAGTTGGCAGAGGAGCTCTATCAACTAGGTTTTTTGGAAGAATCCAGGGAACTCTATGAAATATTGCTAAATAAGTACCCCGATGAAGGGGAACTACAAATATTATTAGCGGAAGTATTGGTGGAAATGGACCAGGAAGAAGAAGCTCTATCTATATTAGAACAATTTTCTGAATCGGATTCATTTTACCCACGGGCTTTATTATTACTGGCCGACCTATATCAAATGCAAGGTTTATTTGAGGTGAGTGAACAAAAGCTATTGAAGGCGAGAGAATTATTACCAAAGGAACCAATCATTGACTTTGCTTTGGCGGAGCTATATATGGAGCAAGGCCGATTTTCAGAAGCAATTCCGTATTATGAGAAGATTCTCAAACAAGGTGAGAATGAACTGGCTGGTGTCGATCTCCACCAAAGAGTGGCGGAAGCATTAAGTACACAAGGAGCATTTGAAGAATCATTGCCATATTACGAGAAAGCGCTAGAGAATAAACTGGAAATTAACACATTATTTGGTTTTGCTTTTACAGCCTATCAAGCAGGGTTTTATCGAACGGCCATCGAAAAATTTACTGAATTAAAGCAATTAGACCCTGATTACCATTCTGTCTATTTATTTCTGGCAAAATGTTATGAGCATGAAGGGCAACTAATGGAAAGTTTAGAGACGATTAAGCAAGGAATTCACCACGATGGTTTTAATAAGGAATTGTACTTTTTAGGTGGGAAAGTTGCACTCAAGTTAAATGAGGAAGAGGAGGCCGAAAAATTTCTGCGGGAAGCCTTTTCATTAGACCCGGGCTATATGGAAGCGGCCCTTACCTTAAATAAATTATTATTCCATCAGGAAAGATATGAAGATGTGATTGAGATCATACAAATTCTGATGCAAGAAGGGGAAGTAGATCCCCAGCTATTATGGGATAAGGCAAAAGCCTTTAATGAAACCGAGCAATATTCATTGGCATTAAATGCTTACCAAGAAGCATATACTTTCTTTAACAACAATCAAGACTTTCTTGAGGAGTATGCGTATTTCTTACTTGAAGAAGGATACCATCAAAAGGCGATTGAGTTGTTTAAAACACTTCTTGTCTCTGATCCAACGAATGATGAGTGGATTTCACTTGTGGAAAGACTGGAAAATTAATTTGTAGGTTTTTTAAAGAAGAGATATTATGTGGAGGGCGAGAAAGCGATGTGATCATTTTAACTTCTAGTCCACATTGGACAAATAAAGATCCCGGTTAAATTATTGCTGACCAACACATGAATATGTGCTAGTTGTGGCTAGAAAGACAACTCTGTATATCCTGCAAAGCTTTCTTGAAAAAACACAGAGGAGGGAATAAAAAATGGCTACCCCTGTATCTGTTCATGAAAAGAAAGATTTTATTAGATGGTTTTTGAATCATTACCAATTGAAAAGACGAGAATCGGTATGGATATTGAATTATTTAATGAGTCACGATCGCCTAATGGAAAAGGTGCATTTCGTTGATGATGCTCAATATTGCCCAAGGGGAATTGTGATGGCAACTCATTGTGTGGATAGTGCACCTTTCCGTTTTTTTAAAGAAAATATTATGACAACAGATGCAGAGAAATCCTTTCATGATATTCGCTTAAATAAGGAAGAAGAGATTTATATTGAGATCAGATTCCGTGGCTCCAATTTATCACACCAGTATGCTGCTGTGTTAGAAGAAAATCCATATATGCCAAAACACCTAAAAATATCGGAGAAAGACCGGGTAATAGCGGAAAACTTCTTGAAAGAGAGCATTTACCGGTTTAGAAAAGAAAAGTTGCAAAAAGCAATCGATGATGCCCTAGATCATCAAGATAGAGAAGCATTTCAAAAGCTGACAAAAGAGTTAAATGAATTAAAATAAACCCAATGCCAAGGCGTTGGGTTTATTTTTTTGGGGGTTATTCAAAAAATAGGTGAGAAATACTAAGTAAAAGTACAAGTTTATCCCGTCTTAACGGGCAGTAAAACCTCCACTGAATGAAGTTTCACTTTATATTTACAGGTATAAAAGTTCTTACATTCTACTTTTGAATGGATCGTGGTAAGATAATAATAGTTTTTAGAAGGGGGTGAGATAATGCTTTGGAATGCGAAGGACATCACATTATATTTGCAAGAAAAACAATATGTGGACACGGCAGTAATTCCCCTATTGCCAATAGGATTAAACGAAGATTTAAAGGATTGCGCAACACAAGTGGAGTTTATATCACTTTTAACGATGCTTCTAGAAAAACAATTTAAAGGGAGAATGATGCTCTTTCCTTCATTAACCTATTTGAAAAATCAAGAGGAAGGGGATAAAATCTTAGAGGCGAAAAAATGGGCTTCTATGTGTAAAGACGCTGGATTTACTCATGTTTTCTTTCTTACATCGGACAGTTTTTGGAAAATGTATGAAGAAGACTTAGAAGGGCAAGTCATTTGGGTGCCATCGATTCCATTAGAACATATGGATGAATCTTATAAATACTCCTTAATGGAAGACCAAGTAAAACAATTTGTCAATATTATTGTTCACAAATGGCAAAGTAGTATGTGATAATTCGGAAATTCGTCACAATGTTCGATAGAATTGAAAGACAACCATATTGACCTCTTTCCAAGATTGATTTATCATAGTTATGTCCTAGTTTATATTTGTGCACATATTTTGTCCGATGGACTTACCTTAAGATAGAGGGGGGAAAAGGATGAGCAAGCAACGTGTATCAAGACGTCAATTTCTTAACTATACACTTACTGGTGTAGGTGGGTTTATGGCAGCAGGTATGCTTATGCCAATGGTGCGTTTTGCTGTAGATCCAGTTCTAGAAGCTGGAGGTGGAGGCGAATTCCACGCTACTAAGCAAAAGGTTGATGAATTGACTAAAGTACCACAACGTGTCGACTTTACTTATGAACAAAAAGATGCCTGGTACACATCTGACGTAACACAAACAGCATGGGTGTATAAAGATGATAAAGGTGAAATCGTTGCATTATCACCAGTCTGTAAACATTTAGGCTGTACTGTGAACTGGGAAGGGGATAAAAATCACCCTAACCAATTTTTCTGTCCTTGTCACATGGGACTGTATGAAAAGAACGGGAAAAACGTTCCTGGCACACCGCCAACGAAACCACTTGATGTTTACCCATTTAAGGTAAAAGGTGGATTTCTTCATTTAGGAAAGCCAAAACCAAATAATATCGTGTAAAGGAGGCGTAATGTATGCTTAATAAAATTTATGATTGGGTAGATGAGCGAATTGATATTACGCCTTTATGGCGCGATATCGCAGATCATGAAGTGCCTGAGCATGTCAACCCTGCTCATCACTTTTCTGCATTCGTTTACTGCTTTGGTGGATTAACTTTCTTCGTTACGGTAATCCAAATATTATCTGGAATGTTTTTAACAATGTATTATGTTCCAGATATTAAAAATGCTTGGGAATCCGTATATTATCTTCAAAACGAAGTTGCGTTTGGACAAATTGTCCGCGGCATGCATCACTGGGGTGCAAGTTTAGTAATAGTGATGATGTTTTTACATACGCTACGTGTATTCTTCCAAGGTGCTTATAAAAAACCTCGTGAACTAAACTGGATTGTCGGAGTACTTATTTTCTTCGTTATGTTAGGTCTAGGTTTTACTGGTTATTTATTACCTTGGGATATGAAAGCGTTATTTGCAACAAAAGTAGGATTAGAAATTGCAGCTTCCACACCATTTATAGGCGAATGGGTGAAAATTCTATTATCAGGTCATGCTGATATAGTTGGGGCGCAAACACTTACTAGATTCTTTGCGATTCATGTGTTCTTCTTGCCTGCAGCTCTATTTGGCTTGATGGCAGTACACTTCTTAATGATTCGTAAACAAGGTATTTCTGGTCCGTTGTAGGATGTCATTGATTTTAATGTAGACATAGTTGAATCTATTAAAGAATAAAAGGAGGGGGACGCTATGCATCGTGGAAAAGGGATGAAATTCGTTGGAGATTCACGTATTCCTGCGGCTCCACGTAAACCGAATATTCCAAAAGATTATTCGGAATACCCGGGTAAAACAGAAGCCTTTTGGCCAAACTTTCTATTAAAAGAATGGATGGTTGGCGCTGTTTTCCTAATTGGTTATTTATGTTTAACGGTAGCTCATCCATCTCCGTTAGAGCGGATTGCAGATCCAACGGATACTGGATATATTCCACTACCTGACTGGTACTTTTTATTCCTTTATCAGCTTTTAAAATATTCATATGCATCCGGACCATATAACGTAATCGGAGCTATGGTTATTCCTGGACTTGCGTTTGGTGGTTTATTACTTGCTCCGTTTATTGATCGCGGGCCACATCGCCGTCCATCAAAACGTCCATTAGCGACTGGATTTATGTTATTGGCGATTTCTGGAATAGTCTATTTAACATGGGAATCTGTTGTGAACCATGACTGGGAGGCAGCTAAGAAACAAGGTGAAATTGTTGCCGAGGTAGAAGTTGACCAAGAAGCTGAAGGTTATAAAATTTACGCAGATAGTAAGAATGGTTGTATTAACTGTCACGGTGAGACTCTTACAGGTGGAGCAGCCGCACCAAGTTTAGTGGATCTTGATTTAACAGCAGATGAAATTAAAGATATCGCTAAAAATGGGAAAGGATCTATGCCTCCTGGAGTATTTAAAGGCACAGATGAGGAACTTGATAAATTAGCAGAATTTATTACTACTTTAAAAAGTGAATAATTTGCCCTAGGAGCCAGCTGTTATGCTGGCTCTTTTTGATGATGAACAAATGCACAAGAGCTGCAGAACTGGCGTACGGATTTCATAGTCTTTGCTAAAGATAAAGGAAACACTGCGTGGACAACATTTTTGATTCCAGTAAGGTTTATTTATTTGGGTGATAAAATTTGATATGATTACAAAATAAAGCAAAGGAGGTTTTTTTTTGAATGGTCTGTATCTTATTTTAGGTCACTGTAAAATGATCTTCTTATTATTTATGATTAATATTATTGGAACTATATATGGATATTATTGGTATGGATCTCAACTACAATCTACTCCCTCCTATTTCATTCCATTTGTCCCCGATAGTCCTACCGCAAGTTTATTTTTTGTTTTTGTGTTACTTGCTTTTTTATTCAACACAAATTGGGGGTTATTTGAAGCGTTAGCGATCATGACGTTATTTAAATACGGAATATGGGCAGTGGCGATGAATATTTTAACATTAAAGGTCGATGGAAACTTACCATGGGAAGGTTATATGTTAATTGCTTCCCATCTAGGGATGGCGATACAAGGAATATTATATGCTCCGTTTTACCGAATAAAAGCTTGGCATTTTTGTGTAGCGGCGATTTGGACCTTACATAATGAAATAATTGATTACGTATTTATGCAATATCCGGTTTATTCTAGCCTTCATCACTATATTCAAGAAATTGGGTATTTTACTTTTTGGTTAAGTATATTATCAATCTTCGTAACCTATTATTTAACCCTAAGAAAGAATCGATATTCACTAGAATTTTTTAAGTAAAGGCTCTGTTTATCTTGGCTGTTAATTATCGCTCAAGGATTCTTCACTTTCCACGCGCGGTACGGTGAGCCTTCTCGGGTGCGTTTTAGCCTTCCGCTCCAATCATTAGATCGACATTTCTTTTAAAAAAGCCAAAGTAAAATATAGAAATTAAAAGTTCTACTCTTGTCCCACTATTCATACATTTTATTAGTAGCTTGAGGGGGGACAAGAATGTATTGGAAAAGATTATTCCTTATACTAATTTGTTTTTTTGGTTTCAATTTTACTGTCCATGCACAGGAACAATCATCGCCAATTTTGAAATTAGATGCCATTGCGGATCAGGCATTGCAATTAACAAAAATGGCTCGTTATGATGATGCAAAACAATTATTAGAATATTTCTCGGATGAGTTTACAAGTGTCACTCTTCAAGAACAGGTTTTTACGATGGATGAAATACGTATTATCACGGTTTCCCACCACCAAGCCTTACAAGCGGTGAAAAGTCCTTCATTAGAAAAACAAAATAAAGTGGATGCCGTTATTAGCTTTCGATTAGTCATGGATGCTTTAACATCTCAGTACGAACCATTATGGACTGGAATGAGAGAGCCTATTATGAATGCATTTCAACATATGAAAGAAGCGGTGGAAACAGGTGATAAAGAAAATTATCATGAATTATTAAATTATTTTTTAGCAAAGTATAATATTATTCAGCCAAGTTTAAAATTGGATATCCCTGTTGAAAAGCTTCAGGAAATTGATGCTAAAATTGATTATATCGAATTGAATCGTTCGAATTTACAAAAGAATGAACAAGCATTTGCTGAATTAGAATCGGATTTACAAAAACTATTTGACGGTGTAGAGGAAGATGAAACAGACCCTTCAATATGGTGGGTGATTATTTCTACCGGTGGAATCATCATTAGTACATTATCCTATGTCGGATGGAGAAAATATAAAGGGCAAAAAGAACATAAAAAGCCGAAAAAGCTAAATGATTGACTTTATCTTGACTTCACCATAAAATATTTGTAAATGTTTGAAAAAATAGTGGGGGTTCAGAAGAATCATGATGGGTTATTTAATCTACTTTTTGCTTTTAATGATTATTCCAATCTGGGCGCAAATGAAAGTGAAAAGTACGTATAACAAATTTTCGAAGGTGCCTACGTCAACTGGAGTGACAGGGGCTGAGGTCGCTCGACGTATTTTAGATGAAAATGGATTGTACAATGTCAAAGTACTGGAGACGAATGGTTTTTTGAGTGATCATTATAATCCAATGACAAAAACTGTGAATTTATCGACTGATAATTATCATGGCCACTCGATTGCCGGTGCTGCGGTTGCGGCCCATGAAGTCGGACATGCCATTCAAGATAAGGAAGCCTATGCTTTTTTACGCTTTCGTCATGCTTTAGTTCCAGTAGCAAACTGGAGCTCAAATCTTTCGTGGATCTTTATTTTAATCGGTATTTTCACAACTATGACCTCAATGTATTTATTAGGAATTATTTTAATGGCTGCTGGTGTTTTATTCCAACTTGTCACATTGCCAGTAGAATTCAATGCCTCTTCACGTGCAATGGACCAATTAGTTTCCTCAGGGATTATCCGTAATTCTGAAGAGCGGGAAGCGAAGAAAGTGTTAAGTGCAGCGGCTATGACGTATGTAGCGGCAGCATCAGTTGCTGTCATAGAATTACTTCGACTCATTCTTATTTATACTGGAATGCAAAGTGACGATTAATGGTTTTGGCTTTGTTAAAGATTATTGTTTATTAACGTTAGTTTGTTGATTGGAAGGCACGAGAAGACTGCTCGCGGGAAAAGTGAAACAGACGAGATTCCACAGACACGAGGTGTCGAGAAGGCTCGGCGACCGCCTGCGGAAGGCGAAGTGCCTGGAATAGGTATCAACACCCAGGTTTAACAGTACGATGTTTTAAAAAAGTGGTTGACTCAATTGGAGTTCAGCCACTTTTTTTTAATTAAATTTCTAAAGGTTTTTTATTTTCATCAAGTGTAAAGCCTTCTCCAAGCACATCATGAACAATGGTAACTGATACGAAAGCGTGCGGGTCTACGGAATCCACAATCGCTTTAAGTCTTACAATTTCATTCTTTGCGACTACACAATATAAAACATCGCGTTTCTGTTTCGTAAAGGATCCATACCCTTTTAGAATCGTTACACCACGATCCATTTCCTGCAAAATTTTCTTTGCGATATCTTCGTGTTTTTCTGAAATAATCATCGCTCCTCTTGCTGAATAGGCTCCTTCCTGCATAAAATCAATCACTCTTGCGCCAACAAAGACAGCAACTAAAGTGTACATTGCTTCGCGATAATCAATATACGTTAATAAAGAAGCTACAATGACAAGAAAATCAAACATAAACATCGTTTTCCCCATGCCTACATTCCAATATTTATGGACAAGTCTTGCTATAATATCAACCCCACCAGTTGTGCCACCAAATCTAAAAATAGTCCCCAACCCTATTCCGATAAAGACTCCTGCAAACAGTGCAGCTAAGAAAAGATCATCATGAAGTGGGATATGCAATTGATAACGTTGGAAAACCCATAAAAAAATGGAAACTCCAACGGTTCCAATTAGCGTATATAAAAATGCATTTTTTCCAAGCAGTTTCCAACCTATAAAAAATACGGGGATATTTAGTATGAGGTTGGTGTAGGATGGATCGATGTTAAAAATACTATATAACATTAACGTAATACCTGTGAATCCACCTTCAGCCAAATTATTTTGAATATTAAAGTGTACTAGACCGAAACCTAAGATCGCTGAGCCAAACAGGATAAACAAAATATTTTTTATTTTTAACCCGTAAATCATAGGTAAATCACCTTCCTTTACAGCTGGCTTAAATTAGTATTAGTCTCTAATAATTGCCATTATATTATACATCGGATGGAATGAGCAATAAGGTGAGTACTTGCCGGTCTTGATATTATTACAAAAGCGTTCATGAAAATTTTGTCCCCTATGATATAGTTAAATGGGGATGAAATTTGCAGGAGCTCAAGAAAATGATGATAGTATTCTATTAGGTGATCGTATAAATTTATTGTAAATATGGCATGAATTAGCTAACATGAAAAGAGAAAGTGAGGGATTTGAGTTGGAAAGAAAGACGATCCAGCAAATGCAGAAAGAAGTCGATGATTATATCGGCCAGTTTAAAGAGGGTTATTTTAGCCCCCTTGCTATGCTCGCTCGTTTAACAGAAGAATTAGGTGAACTAGCTCGAGAAATTAATCATTATTACGGAGAAAAGCCAAAGAAAACAACAGAGAAGGAAAATACTGTTGAAGAAGAACTTGGAGATTTATTATTTGTCATCATTTGCTTAGCTAATTCACTAAACATTGACTTACAGGAGTCACATGATCAAGTGTTACATAAATTTCAAACAAGAGATAAAGATCGATGGACAAGATTAGAAACTGGGGAGGTAAAGTCAAATGGAAACGATTAAAATTATTATCGCAGGTCCCAGAGGAAGAATGGGAAGAGAAGCGGTACAATTAGTAAAAAATACTGAGCATTTTGAATTAGTTCGCGTATTGGATCATAAATATGGAGGACAATTATTAAGTGAGCTTGATGGATTCACAGGAATAGATGTTCCGATTTATTCCGATATTGATGAATGTTTTAACGAGAGTGGAGCAGATGTCCTCATAGATTTAACGGTCCCAGAAGTAGGGTATCTACATACAAAAAAAGCCTTAGAATATCATATACGTCCAGTTGTAGGGACAACGGGCTTCACAGAAGAACAATTAGCTGAAATAAAAACATTGACAAAACAGCAAGGAAAGGGATGTATTATTGCTCCTAATTTTGCGATAGGCGCCATATTAATGATGAAATTTTCCCAAATGGCGGCAAAATATATGCAAGATGTTGAAATTATCGAGCTGCATCATGATCGAAAACTAGATGCCCCGTCTGGTACAGCTGTGAAAACGGCCCAGATGATTGCAGATGTACGCGAACAAAAAATACAAGGTCATCCAAACGAAAAAGAGACAATCCCAGGTGCACGTGGAGCAAATTATGATGGAATGCATATTCATAGTGTTCGTTTACCAGGATTAATTGCTCACCAACAAGTATTATTTGGTGCGGATGGTCAAACTTTAACAATCCGTCATGATTCATACAACCGTGCCTCTTTTATGTCTGGGGTTAAAATGAGTGTGGAAGCCATCATGAAAATTGATACACTTGTTTACGGATTAGAAAATATTATCGACTAAAAGAATCAAAGTGAGGACGAAGAAAAAGTTGCTCGGCAAAGAATACGATCATCATGAATCCCAATTTCCCCGTTCTCACTCGAATATTGCATCTATGGAAATTTAGTACAAGAATGTGGGGATAAATATCCCTACTTAACAATTGAGAGACAAAATAAACATCGTAGGTTTTTTATTATTGCAAAAGGGGAGAACTGTGATGAAGATAGCCTTAATTGCTCATGATAAGAAAAAAGATGATCTTGTCCGTTTTACCATAGCCTATCAAGCCATCTTTCAGGAGCACGAGTTATATGCAACAGGAACAACAGGGAAAAGAATTATCAATGAAACGGGTTTGGATGTAATTCGTTTCCGTTCAGGTCCATTAGGTGGAGACCAGCAAATTGGCTCTATGATTGCGAACAATGATATGGATTTAATTTTCTTTTTCCGTGATCCACTGACAGCTCAGCCACATGAACCTGATGTTTCCGCTCTTATCCGTTTATGTGATGTGTATTCGATTCCACTTGCAACCAATATGGGGACAGCTGAAATCTTAATCAAAGGCCTTGAAAGAGGGGATTTTTCTTGGAGAATAGTCGCGAAAAAAGAGGAGGGACCGATACATTTTGATAAATAAAGCAATTGATATTTTAGCATTTGGGGCTCATGCCGATGACATTGAAATTGGAATGGGTGGAACAGTGGCGAAGTATGCCAGCGAAGGGAAGTCCATTGTGTTCTGTGATTTAACTCAAGCGGAATTATCATCTAATGGAACCGTTGAATTAAGAAAACAAGAAGCGTTTGAATCAGCAAACCTTTTAGGAGTCAAGGAAAGAATCAATTTACAATTGCCTGATCGTGGACTTTTCTTACTTGATTCATATATAAGAAAGATAACCTCTGTGATTCGTTATTATCGCCCAAAAGTAATATTTGCCCCATATGAAGTCGATCGTCACCCTGACCATGGAAATTGTTCAAAGCTTATACAAGAAGCTTTTTTTTCTGCTGGAATACGAAAATATGAAACAGAAGATTCTTTGCAACAACATAAGTCAAAAGCATTATATTTTTATATGATTAATGGATTCCATCATCCTGATTTTTGTGTTGATATTTCCCAACACTTTCAAACGAAGATCAAAAGTTTGCAATCGTATAAAAGTCAGTTTGTATTTGAATCAAACGGAGTGGAAACACCCTTAACGAATGGATACATTGAAACGGTAGAAGGTAGAGATCGCATGATGGGCAAAGAGGTATCCGTTCCCTTTGCTGAAGGATTTATTTCTTCTAAACCACTTATACTAAACAAAGATTTATTAGGGGATGTACAATGAAATTAAAAATTGGTATAACATGCTATCCAACGGTTGGAGGATCAGGGGTCATCGCTACAGAATTAGGAAAATTACTTGCAGAAAAAGGTCATGATATTCATTTTATAACATCAAGTATGCCTTTTCGATTAAATCGAATGTATCATAATATATTTTTCCATCAAGTAGAGGCAAATCAATACTCTGTATTTCAATACCCTCCATATGATATTGCATTAGCAAGTAAAATGGCGGAAATAACGAAGCGAGAGAAATTAGATGTTTTGCATGTGCATTATGCAATTCCCCATGCAGTTTGTGCGATATTGGCGAAACAAATGTCTGGAGAAAATGTGAAAATTGTCACAACCTTGCATGGAACAGATATAACGGTTCTGGGATATGATCCTTCATTAAAGGGCGCTATTCGATTTGGTATTGAAAAATCAGATGCAGTAACCGCAGTGTCCAAATCTCTTGTTGACCAAACGTATGAACTTATACAACCGAATAAATCCATACATACTGTGTATAATTTTATCGATGAACGAGTGTATAAATCTGTAGAATCTTCTCATCTAAAGGAAGAGTACGGAATTCAGGACCATGAAAAAGTGATCATCCATGTTTCGAATTTTCGAAATGTGAAAAGAGTGCCAGATGTGGTAAAGGCATTCCATGAGATTTCCCGTCATATTCCGGCTAAGCTCTTGCTTGTAGGTGATGGGCCAGAAATGACCATTGTTTGTAAATTAGTCTCAGAGTTAAACATAGAGAAACAGGTTATTTTTTTAGGAAAACAAGACAATTTGGAAGAGCTTTATTCCATCAGTGACTTGATGCTTCTTCTGTCGGAAAAAGAAAGCTTCGGATTGGTAGCTCTTGAGGCAATGGCTTGTGGTGTCCCTTGTATTGCAACAAAAGTAGGAGGAATACCAGAAGTCGTTGAAGAAGGGGTAAATGGTTATCTTTGTCCACTAGGTGACATTGAAACAGTAGCTACGAGGGCCATTGAACTATTAACGGATCCTAAGCGCCATCAGCAATTTTCTCTGCAATCGATTCAGACGGTACGGAAGAAATTTCACTCTGAGCAAATTGTCAGCAAATATGAAAGACTGTATTATGAACTACTCCAAAAAGAAAAGGTGAGTTCACATGGATAATTGGCAACTATTTGAAGAGGCTTCCCCTGTTTTAGAGAAAATTGAAGAGGCAGGGTTTGAAGCCTATTTTGTTGGAGGTTCTGTCAGAGATTATTTACTAAAACGTCCTATTGATGATGTTGATATTGCGACATCGGCTTTGCCTGAAGAGATAAAGGAAATATTTCATAAAACAATTGATGTGGGGATTGAACATGGAACGGTTTTAGTTAGATGGCAAGGGGAGAGTTATGAAATTACAACATTTCGAACCGAATCAGAATACGAAGATTTTCGCCATCCAAATGAAGTAACTTTCGTGCGTTCTCTTCAGGATGACTTAAAACGTCGAGATTTTACCATGAATGCGATTGCGATGGATCGAAAGGGAAATATTATTGACCCATACAATGGTCAAAGAGATATTCAAAATGAGATCATTACGACAGTAGGGTGTGCGAAAGAAAGATTTTCTGAAGATGCCTTAAGAATGATGAGAGCGGCTAGATTTGTCAGTCAGCTAGGGTTTCAATTGCAAGAAGCAACCTATCAATCATTAGAAAAATACACCCCTTTATTAAAACATATTGCGGTCGAGAGAAAACTCAATGAATTCGAGAAGTTACTAGATGGCCCCTTTAAACATAGGGGGCTACAGCTGATTGTGCAAACAGGATTATATCGCTTCCTACCTGGATTATTATATGAAAAAGAAGCACTACAAACATTGATAACATTTGAATGTACCAAAATGACGAATATCCAAATGTGGATGATATTAACGGACCGGTTGCAAGTTGAAGAACCTACTTCTTTTTTGAAAAATTGGCGACTGCCAACTAAAAAAATAAAGTACATTTTAAATGGAATCTCACTACTAGAAAAAAGAAAAAAAGAGTCCTGGAAACCGTTCGATTTATATGAATATGGACTATCATTAGTATTAGATGTTGAAAATATTTACTCGATTACGTTTGGAAAGAAAAATGAAAAAGGGAAATTGTTAACATGGAATGATGAACTCCCCTTAAAAAGTCGCAAAGATTTAGCGATTACTGGAAACGATTTATTAAATTGGAGTCGAATGAATGGCGGACCATGGGTGAAAGAATGGATTGAAGCGATTGAGAAAGCAATTATTTCTGGAGAAGTCAAGAACGAAAAAGAATCAATAAGGGAGTGGCTTAAATCTTGCAAACGAATGTAAGAATACAATTACTAGAGGCTTTTTCCAATGCAAATGGTGAGTTCATTTCTGGTCAAGCATTAGCTGAAATCATTGGATGTTCCCGTACGGCTGTTTGGAAACATATAGAGGATCTTCGCAAGGAAGGCTTTGAATTGGAAGCAGTAAGAAAGAAAGGGTATCGAATTCTTCATGCTCCCGATAAGGTGACCGAAAACGAAATCTTAATTGGATTACAGACGAAACGCTTAGGGAAGCAAGTTCATTTTGTTGAAACAGTCGATTCTACTCAAAAAGAAGCCCATCGCATCTCTCAAGACGGATGTATGGAGGGAACTTTAGTCATTGCTGAAGAACAAACAGCCGGAAGAGGAAGAATGGCGAGAAATTGGCACTCACCAAAATATACGGGAATTTGGATGAGTATTATTTTAAAACCTGAGTTGCCTCCATATCGGGCTCCGCAATTCACATTAATTGCAGCCGTTGCCATTGTGGAAGCCGTGGAGGAAATAACGGGGATTCAGCCAGAAATTAAGTGGCCTAATGATTTATTAATTAAGGGAAAAAAAATCACGGGAATCTTGACCGAATTACAAGCAGATGCAGATCAAATCCACGCTCTCATCATTGGAATTGGAATGAATGTGAACCAATCGGAATTTCCTAAGGAGATAGAGAAAATTGCCACATCATTAGCCATTGAAAAAGGCGAAAAAATTTCCCGTGCCCTCTTAATTCAAAGAATCCTTGAAAAACTAGAATTTTATTATGAAATGTATGTCGAAGAGGGATTTTACCCGATAAAACAGCTTTGGGAGAAGTATGCTATTTCAATAGGCAAACAAATCATTGCTAGAACCATTAACAAAGAAATAAAGGGAAAAGCCATTGGGATCACGGATGATGGGGTGTTGAAGCTAAAAGACGAAAATGGTGTGATCCATGAAATCTATTCTGCGGATATTGAACTTGGATCATAAACTAGAAAGTTTTGAATATTATGTGAAAAAATAAATAGTCAAATACTTATCGACTCTGTTATAATTTAATTGGGCAGTATCCAATAGAACTGCACCTCTTAGTTATGATGATAATTTTAATAATAGTCTGCCTTGATCCATTTGGACAGGGACAGAGGGTCGAAACGTTTATTTGTCTTTGTATGTGATAAGAGTCCTCTGTCAAAACAGGACTCTTTTTTATTTCAATAAAAATGTTTCGGCTTCTCTGAAATGATAGGAGGAAGCGATATGAAACAAACGACTGACTTTGAAAAAATGAAAAGCAGACAAGAAAAAATTGCCATGATTACCGCTTATGATTATCCTTCTGGTAAGCTTTCTGAAGAAGCCGGGGCTGATATCATTCTTGTTGGAGATTCTTTAGGGATGGTTGTTTTAGGGTACGACTCAACCATACCTGTAACAGTTGATGACATGGTTCATCATACGAAAGCGGTAAAAAGAGGGGCGAAAGATACCTTCGTTGTAACAGATTTACCCTTTATGTCTTACCATATCTCCAAAGAGGAAACCCTCAAGGCTGCAGGTCGGCTCATGCAAGAGGCAGGAGCAAATGCGGTTAAAGTTGAGGGAGCAGGAAATGTGCTTAAAATGATCGAAGCTTTAACAATGGCAGGTGTTCCCGTCGTAGCACATCTAGGGTTGACCCCCCAATCTGTTGGCGTCCTAGGTGGCTATAAGGTGCAGGGGAAGACAGCTGCAGCAGCTGAAAAATTGATGGAAGATGCAAAAAAGATTGAAGAGGCCGGGGCCTTTATGCTCGTTTTGGAATGTGTCCCTTATCAGCTCTCTCAGGAGATATCGCAATTATTAACGATCCCGACGATTGGAATTGGCGCAGGAAATGGTACAGATGGTCAAGTGTTAGTCTACCACGATATCATTCAATACGGGGTAGAGCGCGTCCCTAAGTTCGTCAAAACATATGGCGATGCCAATCATCTTATTACACTTAGCCTACAAAAATATGTAGGGGAAGTGAAAACTGGACAATTCCCTCAAGAAGTACATTCCTTTTCTATGAAACAGGAACAATTAGGAATGCTTTACGGAGGAATAAAATCATGAAAATCATTCAATCAGCAAAAGAGATCCAACAATTTGCTAAAAACAATAAAAAAGATGGAAAAACAATTGGATTCGTCCCGACAATGGGTTATTTACATGAAGGGCATTTAGCGTTGGCAAAACAAGCTCGAAAAGAAAATGACCTTGTGATTATGAGTATATTTGTGAATCCACTTCAATTTGGTCCAAATGAAGACTTTGACTCCTACCCCCGTGATGTTGAGAGAGATCAGGAACTAGCGAAGAAGGTTGGGGTAGATCTATTATTTATCCCATCTCTTGAAGAAATGTATCCGAAAGAAGCGACCATTCAGCTGACTGTAACGAAGAGAGTACAGGCGTTATGTGGTCGTCAAAGAGTTGGACATTTTGATGGAGTGGCAACGGTCCTAACGAAATTATTCCATTTAACACTTCCTGATCGAGCCTACTTTGGAATGAAAGATGCCCAGCAAGTCGCTGTAATTGAGGGATTCGTATCGGATATGAATTTCCCACTCGATATTGTTGGGGTTGAAACGATTCGCGAACAAGATGGCCTTGCAAAAAGTTCTAGAAATGTCTATTTGAACGAGCAAGAAAGAAGGGAAGCACCCCACTTATATGGGGCCTTATTAAAAGGAAAAGAAATTATACAATCAGGGGAACGTCATGCCAATCATATTATTTCAGTGATGACAGATTATATTACAACAAATACATCAAGTAAAATTGATTACGTAGAAGTTCTGTCTTATCCAGAGTTAGAAAGTATCGAATTACTACATGGGAAAATCATTCTGGCTGTCGCTTCAAAATTTTCTTCAGCAAGATTAATTGATAATATCATACTAACTGTGTAAAGGAATGAGGAATGAAGATGTTTCGAACAATGATGAATAGCAAAATACACCGAGCAACTGTAACGGAAGCAAACCTAAACTACGTTGGAAGCATTACGATCGATGAAGATATTCTAGATGCAGTAGGAATGGCGATCAATGAAAAAGTACAAATTGTAAACAATCATAATGGTGCACGTTTTGAAACATATATTATTCCAGGTGAAAGAGGCAGTGGGGTCATTTGTTTAAATGGAGCAGCGGCAAGACTCGTTCAGCCTGATGATAGTGTTATTATTATCTCCTATGCTCTTGTCCCTGAAGAAAAATTGAAAGATCACCAACCGACCGTTGCCATTATGGGAGAGGGCAATAAAATTGAACAATTAATCAAACAAGAACCAGCAGCTACGATTATGTAAAAAGAAAAGGGGCTGTTCGAAAAGTAGTTTTCTAAGCCTAAATCGGTAAAATGCAAAACCCAAGAATGCTGTCATATCAACATTCTTGGGTTTTTAATTTGGGCAAAATTCATATTAAAATGGACTTTTGAGACAACCCCTTTTTTCACTCCCTAATAAAGGAGACTCGATTTTTTTTAGAGGAAGAAGATATATAATATTACATATGATAAACTTGTAATGATTTTAGAAAATAAAGGTGTGCAAAAAAATGAGTCATCTACGTTTTGTCGTCGTTGATCTTGAAACTACTGGTAATTCCCCTCAAAAAGGAGATCGAATTATTCAAGCTTCCTTTGTAATGGTGGAAGATGGAAAGATTATGGATCAATATACGACCTTTATTAACCCCGGATTCGAGATTCCTGTTTTTATTCAAGAATTGACGGGGATTACAAATGAAATGGTTACGGCTGCTCCGTCTTTTATAGAAGTGGCGCCGAAGTTTTTACAGTTATTAGAAAATGCGGTATTTGTTGCTCATAATGTCCCTTTCGATTTCACTTTTCTCCAAGATGAATTCGAAAGAGTGGGATTTCCAGCCATTCATAACGATACAGTGGATACAGTAGAATTAGCGAAAATTATGTTCCCAACTGCGGATAGTTATAAACTAAGTGATTTAACTGAGCATTTCGAATTTCCTCATGATCGACCTCATCAGGCAGATAGTGATGCTTATGTCACGGCAAAATTACTATTGTTGATGATCGAGGAGATGGATGCATTACCTGTTGTAACCCTAGAGAAACTATTGAATTTCTCTTATCATCTAAAAAGTGATATTTTCAAGTTATTTCAATTAAAATTGGCGGAAAAAGAAAGAAAAGTTGAACATTTATCAGCAGATTTGGAAATATATCAAGGGATTGCTCTTAGAAAAAAACAAATAAAAAAGAGAGAATACTCAATCAATCCTCCTTTTTTTCCTTTAGAAAGAGAAGAAAAAAAGAGATTACTTCAACAATTAAAAGATTATGAAGAAAGAGATTCACAAATTCGCATGATGGATTTAGTGAACGAGTCTTTTCATTTAGCTACACATGGTGTCATTGAAGCTGGAACAGGAATTGGAAAAACATTAGCATACCTGCTTCCGGCACTCTATTTCAGCAAAGAGAAGAAAACAACCATCATGATCAGTACATATACGACGGTTTTACAGGAACAATTATTGCAAAAAGAACTGAAACAATTACAAACAATCATCCCCTTCCCATTTCAGGTCGCCGTGTTAAAAGGGAGGAGCCATTATATTGATTTACGTAAATTTGAAAAGAGTTTACATGAATTGGGGAATTATGACACCATCATGGCTAAAATGCAAATATTGGTATGGTTGACCCAAACAGTGACGGGCGATGTGGATGAATTACATTTATCATCGGGGGGAGAACATTATTGGCATCAGATTAAGCAGAAAGAGTCGTATTTAAACAAGTCTCATCTTTTCCGGGAAGAGAAAGATTTTTATCGCTGTTCTCGATTACAGGCAGAAGAAGCAGATGTAGTGATTACGAACCATTCTTTACTAGTACTAGATTTATGTTCAGAAAAGCAACTTTTACCGCCATATGAATATGTCATCATCGATGAAGCTCATCAGTTTGATCGAACAGTGCGAGACTATATTGGGTTGACGTTTGAAGAACATTACTTTAAAAGAATCTATCAAAGATTAGGATTATATGAACAAAACAAACTTCTTTTTCAATGTGAAAAGCTGTTAAAAAAATATGGGGAAAAACCTAATGTTCCAATCTATATTGTGAACGAGAAAATGACACAGTTAGGATTTGAATGTGAAGAATTATTCATTTTTGCTCAAGCTTTTTTGAAAAAATTCAGTGTCACAAAGGGGCCAGCTAGTCGAATCGTCCAACTGAGATTGACGGATCAAGAACGAAAGCATCGTAATTGGAAACAGGTTCAATATACAGCCGAACGAGTTTTCCAAATGATGAAAGACATTTGGATGGAAATGGATGATCGATTAGTAAGACTAAAAAAACACGAAAAAAAATGTACAGTGGATGATCAATTACGAATTGAACAATTATTTAGCGCGATGAAGGAATGGAAGGAGTTAAGTGAATCCATTCGAAATATTTTGATACAGCCCAATCAAGATGAAGTGTACTGGATGGAAGGGGATATACGGTCACTATCTAATACATTTAAAATCATATCCCAACCTATAGAATCTGGAACATTCCTGAAAAATCGTTTATATCCTAATAAAACGGTGATCTTTACTTCCGCCACTTTAACAGTGAACCATTCTTTTCAATATTTTGTACAAAATATTGGTTTACAAGGCTTATCTTACAAAACAGACACATTTTGCTCGCCTTATGATTATAAGGAACATTGTAGATTGTATATTCCAAATGATGTACCAGAAGTCAATCAAGTTTCACTTTCTGAATATGTAGAAGTTTTGGCCAATCATTTAATCAGCATTGCGGAAGCAACAAAGGGAAGAATGCTCATTTTATTTACCTCCTATGAAATGTTGAAGAATACCTATCACTTAATGAATGACTCAGGGATGCTTGAGGATTTCGTTTTGTTAGCACAGGGAATTACGTCAGGGAGTAAATATCGGCTAACTAAGAATTTCCAAAAGTTTGAAAAGGCCATTCTATTTGGTACGAACAGCTTTTGGGAAGGAGTGGATATTCGCGGGGAGGATCTTTCATGTTTAGTCATGGTCCGCCTTCCATTTACTTCACCGAATGAACCATATTTAGCGGCTAAAACGGAGCAATTACAAAGAGTAGGAAAAAGTTCTTTTTTCGCTTATTCTTTACCACAAGCTGTCCTCCGTTTCAAACAAGGATTCGGCCGATTAATTAGAAGTGCGGACGATCGTGGAATTATCATTGTGTTCGATCGCCGAATTATGACCTCATCTTATGGGAAAATGTTTTTGAAATCGATCCCAGAAGTGCCCATCCATCATTCATCATTAGACGAGATGATTGTGGATATAGAAAAATGGTTATAGGGAAGAAAGAATATATGTGATATTTTGAGAGCGGATAACACATTCTAATGAAGATAGAAACGGAGGAAATAAGATGAAAGTGTTATTCGCCATTATGTTACTGTTTTTTTCAATCGTACCCCCGACCTATAGTGCCGAAATTGATTTGAATTTGAAGGATAACGAATTTGCGATTACCTTTTTGCCATTAAATCATGGTGAGGCGGCTTTCTTGCACTTACCAAATAATCGAAATATAATGATCAATTTAGGAATGAAACAGCATGATAAAATGATTGTGAATTATTTAAAAAATTTTCATATCCAAAATGTTGAATCTGTGATCATCACGGATCCGCAATTTATGAATGATTCCTTACTAAAAAAATTAAAGAAGTCCTATCATCTACAACATATTTACACTGGAGGAGAGTTGTATAAAGAGTTAAAATCAAAAATCCCCCAACTTGAAAAATGGGAGAAAGGACATCAATGGTTATTAACTCCTAATATTTTACTTGAGGTCATTTATGAGGGACATGAACATCATGAGGGCTTAGATTTTTCCATTACGTCTAATCAACAAAGGTTTTTATGGATGAGCTCCACATCGGAGAAGTCGAAGCAATCGTTATTATTGGAAAAATTAGCGGATGTTAATATTATTAAAACCGCTAATTTTGCGCAACTGGGCAGTATGTCCCCACAGCTTTTAAAGCATATTGATCCGCAAACAGCAGTTATTTTGAAAGATAAAGGGCGAATGCCTGATCCGGAAATTATGCAATTGATGCATGAAGCTTGGATTGATGTATACTATACAGAACAGCATGGATTAGTGATGATCAAATTTTCAAATCAAAACTACGAAGTCATCACTGTTCCGATGAAATAAAAGAATGTCGTTTTCCAATATTTCCAAGTGGAAATCAATTTTTTCTTTGAAAGTAAGAAAAAAATACAGAATTTGCGACCGTCACATAAAATTCTTGCTATAATGATTTTAGCTGACGAAAAAAAGACCGTGAATGACAAATGATTATTTGATGGATACGGGAGGATTTAGATGGAAAGCAAAATTGAAGTTTTATCTACAGTAAGAATTGCACATCACCCTGAACTATATAAGATCGTGGATGCGTTAAATCGTTCATTAAAAAAAGATGATTTAATGTTTGGTTTAGCTCTCGATCCTAAAGACCAGGAACAAGCAATTTTTACTATATATCGAACATAATGAAGTGAGCAAATGAAAAAGTGGATTTTTAGTTTATCGTTACTTTTCATTTTTGTCATTGGTTTTTTCGTCCATGTTTATGTTGAAGCGCAAAGCCCTTATAAGAAAGCGAAGCAGAATGCTTTGAAAATGGCGAAGGATGAAGCGGGTATCATTTCTGTTGTAGATTTTTACATATATAACAGTAATCAAAGTTATGAAGTTGTCGTTGGGAAGACGAAAAAGAAAAAAACTTTAGCCGTTTGGATTCCGGAAAAGAAAAATGCCGACACGATTGTGATCGATTATTCAAAGGGAATTTCAAAAAAGGAAGCGATTCAGAAACTTCAAACAGAGGAACATCCAAGGGAAATTATATCCGTTCGACTTGGTATGGAGAAAGTGGGCCCGATTTGGGAGTTAGCCTATTTGGATAGGGATGATCATTTAAATTACTACTATCTTTTATTTGAAAATGGTAAGTGGTGGAAGAAAATAAATAACATCTAAAAGTGGAGGGGTTTTTTATGGAGATTAAATTAGCTGAGAGAGTACAAGCATTAACACCTTCTTCAACTTTGGCGATTACAGCTAAAGCAAAGGAAATGAAAGCTAGAGGAATTGATGTCATTGGATTAGGAGCTGGGGAACCAGATTTTAATACACCTGAACATATTTTAAAAGCGGCATACGCCTCCATGAAGGAAGGTCAAACAAAATATACTCCATCTGGGGGATTGATTCCATTAAAAGAGGCCATTATTCAAAAATTTAAAGACGATCAAAAAATTGCCTATGACACTAGTGAGATCATGGTAGCAACAGGTGCGAAACATGCACTTTATACACTCTTTCAAGTTTTGCTAGATGAAGGGGATGAAGTCATTATTCCAACCCCTTTTTGGGTAAGTTATCCTGAGCAAGTGAAATTAGCAGATGGTGTACCTGTTTATATAGAAGGAAAAGAAGAAAAAGATTTTAAAATTACACCTGAGCAGTTAAAGTCAGCTATTACAGAAAAGACAAAAGCAGTTATCCTTAATTCTCCAAGCAATCCTACAGGGATGTTATATTCGAAAGAAGAGTTACAAGCTTTAGGGGAAGTATGTTTAGAACATAATATCATCATCGTATCAGATGAAATCTATGAAAAACTAATCTATGATCATCATGAACATGTTTCGATTGCACAATTATCAGAAGAGTTAAAACAACAAACGATCATCATTAATGGGGTCTCGAAGTCCCATTCCATGACAGGTTGGAGAATCGGGTATGCAGCTGGAAACAAAAGCATTATTAAGGCAATGACAAATTTAGCGAGTCATTCTACTTCAAATCCAACTACAACCGCTCAATATGCGGCGATTGCAGCTTATACGGGAACTCAACAGCCTGTTGAAAAAATGAGACAAGCATTTGAACATCGACTAAACACAATTTACGATCAGCTTATCTCAATCCCTGGTTTTTCATGTGTGAAACCTAAAGGAGCCTTTTATTTATTTCCAAATGCCAAACAAGCGGCAGAACTTACAGGTTACCAACATGTAGATGAATTTGTGAAAGCTCTTTTAGAAGAAGCAAAAGTTGCAGTGATTCCAGGTTCTGGATTTGGTGCTCCTAATAATATACGTCTTTCATATGCAACCTCTTTAGAAGTGCTTGAAGAAGCTGTGAAGAGAATTCGAGAATTTGTTGAACAAAAAGCAAACTAATACGGCATGAATGCCACAGATTGTGCCCTGCTCTCTTCTACATTGGAATGGAAAAGAGAGCGGGGCGTTTCTTCTTTTGATTTCAGTATTCGAAGCTTCCTTTCTAGTTGCTTGCCTACATGCAAAAAAGGTATAATAGAAATCGACTGCTTAGTAGTTTAGAAACAGCGGTTTAATGGATACATATTTATGAAAAACAGTTCTTAGGAGCTGTTCTTAAGAATACACTTTTCAAAGATTGTTTTAACGTCTTGGAGGGAATGAAACGTATGAAAATAACAATTGCTGAAGTGAGTAAACACGTTGAAGAAGAAGTAACGATGGGTGTTTGGTTAGCAAACAAACGTTCTAGCGGAAAAATTGCTTTCCTACAATTACGAGATGGTACAGGTTTTATACAGGGTGTTGTCGTAAAAAATGATGTGGAAGAGAATGTCTTCCAAAAAGCCAAGTCATTATCTCAAGAGACTTCACTTTTCATTACAGGTGTTGTTCAACAAGACAACCGCTCAAAATTTGGATATGAACTATTAGTCAAAAATATAGAAGTGATTGCGGAGGCAAAAGACTACCCCATCACACCGAAGGAACATGGTACTGAATTTTTAATGGATCACCGTCATTTATGGCTGCGTTCACGAAAGCAACATGCAGTCATGAAAATTCGAAATGAAATTATTCGTGCCACTTATGAATTTTTTAATGAGAAAGGCTTTGTTAAAGTCGACCCACCGATCTTAACTGGCAGTGCACCTGAAGGAACGAGTGAACTTTTCCATACGAAATATTTTGATGAGGATGCTTATCTTTCACAAAGTGGTCAGCTTTATATGGAAGCAGCTGCTATGGCATTAGGAAAAGTATTTTCATTTGGGCCAACATTCCGTGCAGAAAAGTCAAAAACTCGCAGACATTTAATTGAATTTTGGATGATCGAACCGGAGATGGCGTTCTATTCATTTAAAGATAGTTTAGAAATCCAGGAACAATATGTTGCTTATATCGTTCAATCCGTTTTACAAAACTGCCCAGTCGAATTAGAAAGACTTGGAAGAGATATCTCGAAATTAGAAAAAATCAAAGCGCCATTCCCAAGGATCACCTATGATGAGGCCATTCAATTTTTACATAAAAATGGGTTTGATGATATCGAATGGGGGGATGATTTCGGAGCTCCTCATGAAACAGCCATTGCAGAAAGTCATGATAAACCAATCTTTATCACTCACTACCCTACAAAGATTAAACCGTTTTATATGGAACCTGATCCAAATCGTCCGGAAGTGGTATTATGTGCCGATTTAATCGCACCGGAAGGATACGGTGAAATTATCGGTGGTTCAGAGCGAATCCATGATTATGAATTATTAAAATCTCGCTTAGAAGACCATCATCTCTCAATGGATGCTTATAAATGGTATTTGGAATTACGAAAATATGGATCTGTTCCTCATTCTGGTTTTGGACTAGGATTAGAACGGACTGTTGCATGGATTAGCGGTGTTGAACATGTACGTGAAACAATTCCATTCCCAAGATTGTTAAATCGTCTTTATCCATAATAACAAGAAGGACCGCGCACAATATTGTGTGCGGTTTCTTATTATGGATGAATATTATACTATGCACTATGAAACATTCATTTTTTGAAGTGAACCATTTCCATTTCTATCGTATAGCCGTCATGCTATACTTGAAAGTGAGGTGTGCAACATGGAAAATAAAGATTTGGTCATTCACTGGATGGAAGAGGGGATGGTGAACATTCCCCATATCTTATTATCAAATTATACTAAATTACATTTAACAGAATCTGAACTGGTGCTTTTACTTCAAATATATGCGTTCAAATCTAAAGGAAATGGCTTCCCAACACCTGAACAATTGGCAGAAAATATGACGATTACGAGTGGCGAGTGTGCCATAACACTTCGGAAGTTAATTCAGCAGCATTTTTTGGCGATAGAAGAAGGAGATCACCCAGGTTTTGAAAAATATTCATTAAAGCCATTATGGAGAAAATTAGCTGATTTTGTATTATTAGAGAATCGCCAGAAGGAATTAGAAAAGGCTGTGACAAATGAGAAGGATTTATACACATGTTTCGAGCAAGAATTTGGACGGCCACTTTCACCATTAGAATGTGAAACATTAGCTATTTGGCTTGATCAAGATCATCATGATGCCATGATTATTAAAACAGCCCTCCGTGAAGCAGTTATATCTGGAAAGCTAAACTTCCGTTATATTGACCGAATTCTATTTGAGTGGAAAAAGCAAGGGATTGAAACCATTGAACAAGCCCGTGTTCATGGACAAAGGTTCCGGCAAAATCAGAATAAGTATACAAAGCCAAAGCCATCATCGAAAACCGTACCTTTTTATAATTGGTTAGGGGATGACACGGTGGATTAGAATAAATGAAGATTGAACGAAGAAAAACAGCGTTAATGACGGGGGTACTTTTGACGTTGTTTTTTTACTGAACACTAAAAAGAGAGAGGAGGTACAAGTATATGTTAAATAAAAAGCAAATTCAATTTTGCTTAGAAGAAATAGGGAAATTATTTCCTGATGCTCATTGTGAACTTAACCATTCCAATCCATTTGAATTAGTCATTGCTGTTGCTCTCTCCGCACAATGTACAGATGCACTTGTGAATAAAGTGACAAAAAATTTATTTCAGAAATATAAGACTCCAGAAGATTATGTATCCGTTCCTTTAGAAGAGTTGCAACAGGATATACGGTCGATAGGATTGTATCGAAATAAAGCCAAAAATATTCAAAAGTTGAGCAAGATGATCATGGAAGACTATCATGGAGATGTTCCTAGAGAGCATGAAGAACTTGTAAAGCTTCCTGGAGTGGGGCGGAAAACAGCCAATGTGGTCGTTTCTGTTGCCTTTAATACGCCAGCAATTGCTGTGGATACACATGTTGAGAGGGTAAGTAAACGCTTAGGGATTTGCCGCTGGAAAGATAGCGTCTTAGAGGTAGAAAAAACATTAATGAGAAAAATACCGAAAGAGGATTGGTCGATTACTCATCATCGGCTCATCTTCTTCGGCCGCTACCATTGTAAAGCACAGTCACCAAAATGCGACGAATGTCCACTGCTTGATTTATGCAGAGAAGGGAAGAAACGTATGAGAAAGAAAGGGATGAAATCATGATTGAAAGAAAGTGGGTCCCTGATGAGTTATTTCATCCTTTTTTCTTTCCAACACGGTCTGTAGAGGTAGACTTTCATCAAACCATACAAGAGTACCCGTATTTCATTTATGAGCTGAAGTTGAAAGATGGACAACTTGCCACATACCCTTGGGATGACCTGGAACCAATGATCCCGAAGATTCTATCTTTTTGGGAGGAAAACAGTCAGAAGTTGTCCGAAAAATTTGCCCTCCGAAATAAAGAGGTCAAACAAGAGATGCAAACAGCTATCGCCTTCTATTTTATGTTTCTTTTTTGGAGTAATGGTTTTCCAGTCCAATTAAAAGACTGGGACCACTTAGTAAATGGACTTACGATCAAACCGGTAAATGTGGTTGAACGTCTGCGATTTATTTTGAATCGACCATTTTCTTTTCATGCTTATAGACAAATCCAGGAGTTATGGCAAGAACAACATAAACAGTATGCGAAAAACTTAAGTGTAAGAAAAAATAAAGGACAGCGTATTTAGCTGTCCTTTATTTCTGCTACTGGGTTGGATTTTCATTATTTGATTGATCAGGTGGGTCTCCACCATTATTATTCCCATTATTTCCTCCGTTGTTCCCGCCATTATTTCCACCATTGTTATTAGGTGGTGTTACTGGTGGGGTTACAGGAGGTGTTTGTCCATCAGACAGATTTCCCCCAGGTTGTCCCGGATTCTGTCCAGGGGAATGATCATCATCCTGATCTCCAGGTTCTCCTTGCTGTTCATCCTCATTCAGATCTTCGTTATCATCTGGCTCATCTGTTTCACCACCCGGAACTTGTAACGACGTGGAAGCTGGATCACTTTTTTCACTTTCAACAATAGCTACAACAGAAAAATTATAGGAATCTCCAGGTTTTACACCAGTAATGACAATGGACTTTTCACCCGTTGTTTGGGTATTTGAACTACCACCGTTTAATGTGGAAGTAACTTCAAAGCTTGCCGGTTTTTCACTTTCATAATTCCAAGATAAAGTAATGCTTTGAGTTAAAGCATCATATTGAGCCTGTAAATTTTTCGGTCCCGGTATTTTTTCTTTTTCTACATAATGTGTCGATACTTTAGTTGGCTGTTCACCGCGGACGAATAATTCATAAACAATCTTATCTTTTGGAGTATGTTTGCTTGGTAATCGAGCTGGTTTTGACCCATCTTCAACCGCTACTTCAACGACACTTTTTGGCTTTTTAAAATCAGGTGTTTTCTTATCCGATGAAACATGGGCCATTAATTTTCTAAACATTTCTTTTGAAATCCTTTGGCTATTTGGGGATAAATAGTTCTTTTTCTTTTCATATCCTGTCCAAATGGCTGCAGAATAATTGGTTGTATAACCGACAAACCATGAATCAGGGGATGCGTTGGAAGGAATTCCCCAATCTCTTTTTTCATCCTCTGTATAGTTCGTTGTTCCCGTTTTTCCCGCTAAAGGCAACCCTGGAACATTGGCATCTGCACCTGTACCGGAACGAACGACATCTTTTAACATATCGGTCACCATATAGGCTGTATAATCTTTCATGGCAATGACAGGGTCAATTTCATTTTTGACTTCTGTTTCACCATCACGTAGAACAATTTTTGTAACGGTATGTGGTTGATTGAAAATCCCGTTATTTCCAAGGGCAGCATAGGCTCCAGCCATTTGTAATGGGGATAACCCGTATTTCATCCCGCCGATGGAATAGGATTCTGGAACTGGTTTTTCCTTAAGCTCAATGCCAAGTTTATTCATAAATTCCCAAGCCCTATCAGGACCAACTGCTTGAAAGGCTTGAAGTGCCGGAATATTTCTTGACCACTTTAAAGCTGTTCTGGCTGAAATTTGCCCCATATAAGATCCACCTGCATTTCTAATAGGTGTACCTCCTGAATAAGTATAGGGCTTATCTTCAAGCTGATGATAGGTCGACCATTTCAAATGTTCAATCGCTGGGCCATAATCAATGAGAGGCTTAATCGTTGAACCTGGCTGTCTTTGTAAATCGACCGCAAAGTTGAATCCACGTGCCACCTCTTGATTACGTCCGCCACCAATAGCTCTTACTTCCCCTGTTTTTGTATCTAATAGGGCGATTCCTGCTTGGAATTCTTTACTTGGATAATTAATCACTTCATCTGTATTTAACATATTTTCTACGTATTTTTGCGCTTCAGGATCTAATGTCGTATAGATTTTTAATCCATCGGCATATGGATTATACTCTCCCATTTTTTTGACTTCTTCGACAACCATATCAATGAAGGAATTGAATTTATTAAAATTCGATTTACGATCCTCTTCCGGCAGAATAGTTTTGGCAACGGACATCGTTTTTGCTTCATTCATTTCCTGTTCCGTAATTTTTCCGTGTTGATTCATTAAAGATAGTACGATATTCCGTCGTTTTTCAGCTTGGTCAGGATGTTTAAATGGATTATAGTTATTTGGACTTTGTGGCATCCCAGCAAGTTGCGCAGCTTCCGGTAATGTAAGTTCGTCCAATTCTTTTCCATAATAATATTTTGCGGCTTCTTTGATCCCATGTACATCTGACATATTGACTTTATTCACGTACATTTCAAAAATTTCTTCTTTTGAATATTTACGTTCAAGTTGATAAGCAAGCCAGGCTTCTTGTGCTTTTCTGCTTATTGTTTTTTCTGGTTTTAGAAAAGACATCTTCGCCAATTGTTGTGTAATAGTACTTGCACCTTGTGAGCCAAATCCACCCGTAATATTTCCCACAACAGCACCGCCGATTCGATAAAGGTCAACGCCGTGGTGTTCGTAAAATCGAGCATCTTCTGTTGCGATGATCGCGTCTTTCATTAATTTCGGTATGTCATCATATTTCACATAATCTCTTCGTTCAGATCCGATAGAAGTTAGAAATTCTCCGTTTTTATCGTAAATTTTCGAAGGAATCGGATCTCTTAACATGGCTTCATTTAATTTTGGAGCATCCTTCACCATAAAAGCAAACACGCCAATACCAGTGGCGATACATACGAGCCCTAAAATGGCGATTGTCAGTAAAATGCGCTTAGCTAAAGAACCTTTTTTCCCTTTTGGTTGATTCCCTTTAGGCTTTTTTTCCTTCTTTTGCTGATTTTGCCGGTTTTTCCTTCTTTCAGAACGAGATTTGAATTGTTCAGCCATAAGCTTAATTCCTCACTTTCAAAGGAAGTAAAATGTAATAAAATGCTTCATGATTAAAGGTTAGAAATAATCATAATATAGACGTTCAATAACGTTTAAATAATCGATCCTTGGAGTGAATTGTATTGGAATAGAGTAACCATGCTTTTCAATTTCTAATTTTTGAATAGATTTTCTCCCTCCATTTAACATCCTTTCCCAAAAATGAAACAATGGTTGACTCGGTAATAAAAAGTATTCATCTGTTTGGGAGAAGCGGATAATGACAAAGCAGATCCCCTTTTGTTGATCAACTTGTTTCAAGTGAGTGATTTGATGTTCATGAAAGTTTTGTAACGGAAGGGATGTATTGCTTTTAGTTTCTTTTGCTTCAAAGTCAATATATCTTCCCTTATAAACACCATTATAGTCCGTAGTCGAAGGTTGTTTAAAATAAGCTTCTTTAATGACCGCAGCACTTCGACTTGGAAAATCAACATGAGCGATTTGGATGGGGGTTGGCTTTTTATGTATAACCGCTATCCCTTTTTGTAAATAATATTGATTTGTTTCGTTTAAATCTTCCTCCAATGTCATCCCTCTGTTACTATAGCTAATCTTCTTTTTCGGGGAAAGTTGATTAGTAGGGGATGACCTGTACTTTTTCCCATTAGGATAATGGATTTTCACTTCAAACACCTCTCAAGCTATACTATATAATAACAGAAACAAGTAATGAATGGGTGAATAAAAACTACTAAATCCCGCAATCATAAGCTTATATATGGAATTGGGGCGGGAAATATGAATAAAAACTTATTATTTCAGGAGTTTTTATCGAAAAACTTCGACGAAAACAATTGTTCAACTCTAATAAATGAGATTCGAGAGATTACTTTTCAGTTGAATCGAGATAATATAAGCAGGACATCAGCCTATTTATATTATTATTTACGAAACCCTGAAATAAAATGGGCATTTTTAGCCTCCATGGTATCAAGAAATGCTGGGTATAATATGTGCGATCTAGCCAGTCCTGCTTTTCAAACCATCATTCCAAAAGCTAAAAGAGAGATGTTTTATTTGGCTTATGAACACGCTAATTGGCTCATCTTCCATGATGCATTTCCACAACTGATGATCTACTATTACTCCAAAAAAATAGGCAAACCTTTATTTTCATTATTACCGCAGTTTACAGTCTCTCAATTTATGGCAAAAGAATGGGAATGGTTCTGGAATCGAAAGGATGAAAAAAGACTGTTACAAGCATTAATCATAAATGAGCAAAACGTAATCCAGAATCCTATTTTAAAACATCGAAAGTATAAAAAAAGAGTCTTTCGGTCCCTTTTATTCTATATACAGGATCAATTTCACTTTAGTTTCATTGTTTTTCCAACTCTAAATGGAGATTTATTCGGATCAAGCGTGAAAAATTTCAAGCGAGTACACTCTAGAATAGTATTAGGGAATCTATTATCGGAAATATTATTCCATCCTAATTTATATGCGGATTTTTTAAGATTTGCTAAAAAGGTGGAACACACAGGTTCAAGATGGGATTATGAGAAGTATTTGCGCAAATCCTTTTCAAGTGAAACTCCGGTGTGGAAAACAATCTATGCAATCGTGGATCATTCGATAGAAAAACGGGGTGATTGGTTTGATGAGACAAAAATAATAGACAAATGGTTTCATCCCTCGACGATGAATAAGCCCATATTGTTGACGGATTGGATCTACAAAAAGCACCTTCAAATTCAAAGTTTTGCAAAATGGAAGCGTCTATTTTCATAGGAGAAGCTAAGGAATTTAGAAAGAAAATCGTAACGGGAATAATCAGTTTGTTTAACCCGTTACTTTCTTCTTTCCAATTTACTGAAGTTAAGTGGAAGGACGATTCGGCCCCACTAATTTTGGATTTCCGCCGGCAGCTTTCGTTTCCAAAGGATTTTCTTTATTTATTGGCTGTTTTTTCTTCTTTTTTTCCATCTTTTCCACCTCCATTTTTATTCTTTGAGGTTTCCCCACTTTCATTCATGTATTTTTTTCGCCCTGATGTCGAAAGGTTAGTCATTCGTTCTTTCTTTGGCGAATTGCTTCTAGTTTTGTCAAGTAGGAAGGGATAAAGAAAATCAGAACGAATACAGTAGATTAAGAAAGGGGAGAAATTGATGATCAAAAGGCAGGAAATATTATTTTCATTAAAACAACTGGAAAAATCGGTGGATCATTTGGAAAAAAACCTAAAAAAGAAGGTGAACTCCGAAATTCAAAAATCCATTTCAAATTTTCAGGACAGGAAATATTTACTACATCAAAAACTAACCCATATGGAAGAACAATTGAAATCACTAAACAAAACTCCAGCGACACTTCAAAAACTTGAACTTCAATATAAATCTTTATAAAATAGGTAAGTGGCGGCTAGCTGCTTTTTTTGTTGTTTAGGAACACCTTAAGATGATAAATTATAATAAAAATAGGATTGGAATCTTTTTGTATGAAATCTTTAAAAGAATTAACAAATCAATTGATTGAATTAAACTTTCAAGCTAATCAGATATATGATCAAGTAAGGGAGTCTGGGCAACGAGGGGACTTTTATCTAGAAGTGAAGCCTTTTGCTAATCAAGTGAAAAAGGTTAGTGAAGACTGGGGAAATCTGGCGAGAAAATGGCTGGATTATATTGTACCAAAACCAAAAACATTTCATGCGAATCAAATAAAAGCGACGGTCGAAAATTTGGAACTTGTATCTGTACAAGCATTTTTTCCAGAATCAAGTTATAAGCGATTTAAGAATTATGTGCGCTCCATCGACTTTGTTCTAAAACAATTGATGGATGAATTGCAAATGAGCGAAGAAAGTAAAGACAGTTGAAAAAATCCTTCCGGAAAAATGGAAGGATTTTTTTAAATGAAAAGTGAGAATAGAATATGAAGGTCATAATGACTCTTGATATTATTGTTTGTCCTTTTTTTGAGGAAAGAAAATGGATTTAACCGATAGGATTTATAGCCCCTTCGAGTTCAAGATCACGAATAACATTGCGGTATTCTTTATAAGAGAGTTCATTGAATAAATACATTTTTTTGGCGAAATCAAGAAGTTGGTTGGAATCATGTGGAGCATATGATTTTTTTTCAAAAAATATTTTTTTAAGCTCGTAGATCGTCATTTAAAATGCCTCCCTTTTTCTTTTTTTCTATATTAACATAAATATCAAAATGTTAGCATCCTTATTTACGGACAATTTTTGCTATAAACCACCAATATTCGCAAAGGTTGATCACGCACTCTTCGAATCTAGAACACATATATTAACATGAGTATGAAGTGTTTGGAAGGAGGAACAAAAGATGTATCCAACATCGCCATATGCTCCAGCATATTATGGAGAATATGATGTTAGAAATGATTTTTACTTTCGAAATCTTCCAAATCATGCTGGGAACTTTTTGTTTCCGGGCCAGTCTCTTCCTAATATATACAATCCCTTTCAATCATCTTTTCTTCAAGGAAATGGTAGTTTTCCTTTCCCGGTATTTCCTGGTGATGGAGTCCAGAATTATCAGGCCTCAAAAAATGGGAATACTTTTGTTTTTGAAAACCCATTTCAAAAAAATAAAGAAAACTTTATGTCCCCTGGTCCTTATTATCACCCTTATCCAAATGGGGCCCCTCCACAGTCGCCTCCTATTGGAGGGATGAATACATTTATGAATTCATTTAAAAATAAAGATGGCACGATTGACTATAATAAGATGATTAATACAGCGGGGCAAATGATTAACGTGGTGAATCAAGTTTCAGGCATGGTAAAAGGTTTTGGAGGATTATTTAAAGCTTGATTGAAAAGGGGGTAGCGTAATTGCTACCCTAGATCCCTTTTTTATACTGGAAGTGTTTTGGAGTATAACTTTTAACTCTAATCACTCTTAAGAATAGAAAAAAGCAGGTAGCCTCCTGCTTATATTTATTCCAAATACAAAGTTCTTCCTTTCACTTTTGGCAATGTCAATTTTAAGATCCCGTTCTCATAATCTGCCTGAGCTTTTCTTTCATCGATTATAGTTGGCAATGGAATGGTTCTTGATTGCTGTTTGTATAAGGAGTGGTGCTTAAACGTTTGCTTATGTTGATTTTCCTCTTCGACTACTTCCTCTGATTGAACTAGAATGGAAACAAATGTAGAATGCACTTCAATATGCAGTTGTTCCTTTTTTATTCCAGGAAGTTTCGCCATCAGTTCGTAATGCTCACCTTGATCTCTTAAGTCAACCCCAAAATTGGAAGCGGGGAATGCACCTGAAAAAAACTCATCAATACTTTGTAAAACTCCTTTAACAGGTCTTTCGTGAAAAAAATAATTCATTGTTTTCATTAAATCCCCAAATTGAATCCCTTTTTTAGGGTCTGATTGATGGTCTGACATATCAAATTCTCCTTTCACTTCAAACTCCCATTTCAGTTTATTCAACCAAATAGATAAATGTTCATTACTGGACCGAACTTCATTGTCACAGGTAAAAATACTCCTTTTAATCAGAACGTTTATTCGCTAGAATATAATGATGAGGTGAAAGACATGTTTAGTAAACAAAATCTTCAGGATGTGATGAACTGGATTCGATCAAATGATGCGATCAATCGAAATATTGTTCATTGGAAAACAATTGAAGCGAAAGCAGCAAGAACAGTAGCGTTTCCGGGACGAATTCACCCCAAATTGATCTCAGCTCTTCAACAAAAGGGAATTGATCAATTGTATACACATCAACGCGATGCTTTTGAATTGGCAATGGAAAATCAAAGTTTTGTTGCGGTTACCCCGACGGCATCTGGGAAAACCCTTTGTTATAATCTACCTGTTTTGCAAAAAATTCTTGAAGAGGACCAATCCCGCGCCCTTTACATGTTTCCTACAAAGGCATTAGCACAAGATCAAAAAAGCGAAATGAATGAATTAATTGAACTCATTGGTTTACCGATCAATAGTTATACATACGATGGGGATACACCTGCGACTATTAGACAAAAGGTACGGAAAGCGGGACATGTCGTGATGACAAATCCAGATATGTTACACTCAGCTATTTTACCTCACCATACTAAATGGGTGTCTCTGTTTGAAAACCTAAAATATGTGGTGATTGACGAACTTCATATTTATCGTGGTGTCTTTGGCAGCCATGTAGCGAATGTAATGAGAAGGTTAAAAAGAATTTGCCAGTTCTATGGGAGTGACCCCATTTTTATATTCACATCGGCAACCATCGCCAACCCATGTGAATTAGCGGAAAAGATTTCAGGAGAAAAGGTCCAATTAATCGAAAGAAATGGTGCTCCAACCGGAAGGAAACATTTTGTCTTTTATAATCCACCAGTTGTGAATAAACCATTGAATATAAGAAGAAGTGCCGTTTTAGAAGTTCGGAATCTAGCGGCAAAACTGTTAAAAAACAAAATTCAGACGATTGTTTTTGCTAGAAGTCGTGTGCGTGTTGAGCTTCTTCTATCCTATTTACAAGAAGTGGTTCAATTTGAACTGGGAGCAAAATCAATTCGTGGCTACCGCGGAGGGTATCTTCCGACAGAACGAAGGGAAATTGAAAAAGGATTACGGAATGGAGATATATATGGAGTAGTAAGTACAAATGCTTTAGAGCTTGGAGTCGATATTGGGCAACTCCAAGTGTGTATTATGACGGGCTACCCTGGAACCATAGCAAGTGCATGGCAGCAAGCAGGACGGGCTGGAAGACGACATAGTGAATCACTCGTCATCATGGTCGCTAGCAGCAACCCATTGGATCAATACATCATTCAGCACCCAGAATATTTTTTCAACAGCACCCCAGAAACAGCTAGAATAAATCCAGATAACTTAATTATTTTAATTGATCATTTAAAATGTGCCGCATATGAACTCCCTTTCAAAAAAGGGGAGATTTTCGGAAATGAAGAAGTGGATGAAATTCTTGAATTTTTAACCGATGAAAAAATTTTGCATCAAAATGGCTCACAGTGGTACTGGATGAATGATTCCTTCCCAGCACATAATATTTCATTGAGGTCTGCCTCACAAGAAAATGTGGTGATCATTGATATTACCACAACAGGGCAGGCAAAAGTTATTGGGGAAATGGATCGATTTAGTGCCATGACATTATTACATGAAGAAGCAATCTATTTACATCAAGGAATTCAATTTCAAGTAGAGAAACTGGATTGGGATGAGAAGAAAGCTTTTGTTCGTGAAGTAGAGGTAGACTATTATACAGATGCCAACTTAGCTGTTCAATTACAAGTATTAGAAGTTGACAAAGAACGTCAGATTAAAAGCTCTAGTATCGCATACGGGGATTTAGCGGTGCATGCGATGGCTACAATCTTTAAAAAGATCAAGTTTGAGACTCATGAAAATATTGGGTCTGGTCCGATTTATTTACCCGAAGAAGAAATTCATACGAATGGTGCTTGGATTGCATTCCATCAGGCGGAATCGAAAATGTCAGATGAAAGGCTAGAACAAGGACTCATAGGGGTCGCACATAGTCTAAAAACGATTGTCCCACTATTTTTAATGTGCGATCCTAAAGACATTCATATAGTGCCCCAAGTGAAAGCAACTCATAATGAAAAGCCAACCATCTTCTTGTATGATCATTATCCAGGTGGCATTGGTCTTAGTGAGCAGTTGTACAAAGAAATAGAATCGATTTTATATCAAACAAAGAGGTTAATCGAAAACTGTCCATGTGAAAATGGTTGTCCAAGTTGTATCGGAATGGAAGCAACCCAAGAACACGCAAAAGAAGATGTAGAAAAGTTAATAGCGATGTTTTTAGCTTAAAAGCAATCATCAAATACGATTTCCAAGGGAAGTGTGAGTGTGGCATTACGAAATAAATTACAGAGAATGAAATCTCATATCATTCGCCATTATGAGGAGGAAATAACACCAACCCCCGTTATGGAATCAACTTCTCTGAACATCCCATTTTCTGACAAGTGGAAGAAGTGGGATGTTCAAGCTTATTATTTTGATCAACAATATTGTTTGATAAGGGAAGTCATCTATCCATTGGATTTCCAACACGGGAAATATTCTTTTCAACATTTAAACCGGGTAGTGGAAAAATGGAATGATTGGGATGGTGTTCACCCTTTGTCTGCAAAAGGGCTGAACGTGAATGAATTATTTTTCTTTGATACTGAAACGACCGGCCTCGGTGGTGGAGTCGGGAATACGATATTTTTATTAGGTCATGCAAGAGTATTTGAAAACAAGGTGATCCTCCGCCAACATATTTTACCAGAGCCGGGAAATGAAATTGCTCTTTACCAAAGCTTTTTAGAAAGAGTAGATTACCGAACTTTGGTTACATATAATGGAAAGTCATTTGATTGGCCTCAATTGAAAACACGCCATACATTAATTCGAGATCACGTACCAAAACTTCCAGCCTTTGGGCATTTTGATCTTTATCATGCAGCTAGAAGATTATGGAAGCACAAGTTAGAATCTGTTAAGTTAGCGAATGTAGAAAAAGATATTCTTCAAGTTGGACGAAAGGAGGATATCCCGGGCTATTTAGCACCGATGATTTACTTTGATTATGTGGAGCGAAAAGACCCAGAAGGTATGTTTGGGATCCTAAAGCATAATGAAATCGATATTTTGAGTTTGATTAGTTTGTATATTCATTTAAGTTATCAAGTGCTTCAATTGGATACAACACAGACATCCGAAGAAAAATTACAAGTGGCTAAATGGTTTCAATATATAGGGGAATATTGGAAAGAGCGGATCATTTTGGAGAAAATGATTGGGGCGAAAGACAAGGAGAAGGAAGTGGATAGAAGAGCAAAGTTTGCTCTAGCCCAGAACTATAAACGTAATCGGGAATATAATAAAGCAGTTCCGCTTTGGCATGAAATGGTGGGGAGTGAACCAAATGACGAGATTCATTTGGACTCTTGTATTGAACTAAGTAAGTATTATGAGCATAAGGAAAAAAACTACCCAGAAGCATTGAAATTTGCTACAAAAGTGTTAAATTCTTTAGAAAAAAAGCAGGATGGTCACTATCAAGAAATAATGAAGAGAGTGGAGCGCTTACATGTAAAAATAGGGAAATACGAATAAACAATCCTTTCAAGATTTCTCAATATAGGCATGATTCTCTATCCTACAGGTCAAAATATGTAAACTGTTATCAAAAAAAGACCTATATAATAGGAAAGGATATTTCCTAGGAAAGCGCAGTATTCGACGAAACTTGCAAAATTATGAACATTTTTTTGCATTTTTTTATGTTTTCACTAAAAATTCACTATTTTTCACTCTATGAATTGAAATTATTGTAAATAAATTGTATGATAATGTTGAAGATTGTAATATTTTTTTGCGGGGTTGATGTCCATTGTATCGTGCTTTATTAGTTTTGTTTTTTGTTATGATTGGAATTACAGCAATTGTGATGACGTCGTTGAGAGAAAGTTTTTATAATTTCCTATAAATTGGGTGTTTGCATTAGACAGGTCCTCCCCTATACACATAGTTATATAGTGTACTATAGAAAATAGATGAAAGGGGATATGCTTTATGTTTTGCAGACCAAAAGTATTGCCTGCGGTTGTACACCCAACAAAATGTTGTGTGAACCATACCAATCAGCAATTTATCGTACCACATATTCACCCAACACATACTACGAATATAAACCATCAAATGTATCAACATCAGCATCACTTTCCACAAACTCAGTCTTTTGTAAATAATGTTCAACACCAACATGTGAACTGTGGTCGGCCACCGTTCGGGTGTTAATCATTCAGGCAAGGGGAGGCCCTTGCCTATTTTATTGTTTCTCATCAAAGGGAAACGACCGATTTTCCTTTATGATTATTCAAAAATAAATATATTTCTTTGTTTTATAAAAGCATTTTTAATATACTAGTGGAAGGATAATGAATACATAAGGGGTTATTGAATTGAAGGTCGTAACAATTACAGGTTACAAACCGTTTGAATTGGGAATTTTTCGCCCGAATGATCCAGCTATTACGATTATTAAACTCGCTTTAGAAAAGGAAATACGCTCTTTGATTGATGAAGGGGTAGAATGGTTTTTAATTAGCGGGCAACTAGGAATCGAATGTTGGGCTGCAGAAGTAGTGTATGAGCTTCAAGAAGAATTTCCAGAAGTAAAGCTTGCGGTTTTGACTCCATTTTTGAATCAAGAGGAAAGATGGAATGAAGGAAATAAGGAGTTGTATGAAATGATTTTAGCTCAAGCTGATTTTGTTTCGGCAATCTCCAACACCCCCTATAAAACGCCAAAGCAATTTCATAATAAAAATCGTATTTTTTTGCATAAAACAGATGGAGTACTAATAATTTATGATGAAGAAAAGCCTGGTTCACCCCAATATTTTCTGAAAGAAGCTCGGAAGTATAAAGAAAAATATTCCTATTTGATTAGAATGATCACTTTCTATGATTTACAATTAATAGTCGAAGAGGAACAGCTAAGAAGACAAGAAGAGTCCTAATTTTTACCGATTTAGTGGGGGAACTTATGGCTATAGCGGTCGAATCGTTCTTTTAATTTATTGACAATCGAGCTATTTTTTGAAAAAATAAAATGGATGTTTTGGAAAATTTATGAGGTGATGACAGTTATGTTATCTAATAAAGTTAAACTTACAGCAAAGGATATCTATGATAAAGAATTTAAAATAGTAATGCGGGGGTTCAAACAGGAAGAAGTCGATAGCTTTTTGGATGTAGTTATTAAAGATTACGAAACATTCCATCAAGCAATTGAAGAACTTCAACAAGAGAACTTAAGATTAAAAAAACAACTAGAAGATGCAAATAAAAAGCAAAAACCCCAAGCTCCAACGCAACCTGCTACTGGATCAACAAATTTCGATATTTTAAAGAGATTATCCAATCTCGAAAGACATGTTTTTGGAAATAAACTATATGAAAATTAGTGCAAATGCAGAAGCGCCTCGATCATCGGCGTACGGATTCGCAAGTCTTCGACTGAGATAAAGGAAACACTGCGAGGTAGTTCACGAGCAGATGTTGGCTAATTAGAAGTGGACAACATTTTTCAAGGGGTATCCACAGTATTAAATTTTTTAGTTCCCTAAATAGTGGAAAAGGGACTCTCGATTTTTAAAAAAGCTGTCACATATTATCATTGAAGTTCAGTTACTTTTCTCCTATACTTAAGTAAGAAATAGTATGAATAATGTCGGTAATGCTTTCAATTAGTGATAGTTTATAGAATGAGAGTGCTCTGTTTTAATGGTGATGAACATACGAGGTAAACCCCCAACATCAAAGCAACTTTTTGTTTGAAAGTCGGACAAGGTTTATTACAAGAAATGTCGTTGCCTGAAAATATGGATCTAAAGACCCGTATATACGACAGGAAACTCCCAAACAAACGCAAGTAAATATTTACTAAATTGAAAAGCTCTCCTCATCAGTAGGGGAGCTTTTCTACTATTGACGATCAATAGTAAGAATATGGTTCTGATAGTTGTTGAGGAGGGCCTCGGATTGAAAGAACTAAATGATTCAACCCTAAAAGAAGCCTATGTCGCTACATATGAATTAATGAGTGAAGGGGTTGTTTTATTAAATGACCAATACAAGATTGTAGCGATGAATGCAAAGGGAAAACAAATGTTGGATTATGAAGGAAAAGAATACATTGGAAAACCCTATTCCATCCTTTTTAAAGATGAGCGTACATGTCACCAATTATTTGCCCGCCTTTCATTGAATGAAGAAAGTAATGAAAGTGTGGTTAAGAAATATAGAAAGAATGGGGAAGCCTTATTAACCAAGCTTCGAATAAAGGAACTGTCGAATTCTTCCTTTCGTTATATCATTGTGTTCACTGATATAACAAAACAAATGGATATGAAAAGACCGTTAGCTTTAGCAAGCCAAGTATTTCAACATATGAACGAGGGTGTCATGATTACAAATGACCAAGGAAGAATTATCTTTGTAAACCCCTCTTTTCAAAAGGTAACGGGTTATAGTGAAAAAGAAGTGATTGGAGAAAAACCAAAGATCCTCCAATCTGGTATACATGATGCCCTTTTTTATTCAAAAATGTGGGATGCGATTTTAACAAAAGGTTTTTGGCAAGGGGAAATTTGGAACAAAAGGAAGAATGGTGAGGTCTTTCCAGAATGCTTAACAATCAGTGCAATTCGCAATCGTGAGGGGAAGGTCATTAATTTTGTTGGAGTGTTTACAGATATAACCGTTAAGAAAATGACTGAAAAAGAATTGAAAAAATTAGTTCATTATGATTCATTAACAGGAGTAGTCAATCGATACTCCTATATGAAAAGAATGGAATCATTGATTCATACATCCAGGAAGTATCATCAGCAATTAGCTGTTCTTTATTTAGATATGGACCGCTTTAAACAAATTAATGATAATCTTGGACACGATGCTGGTGATCAGTTATTAATTGAAGTGGCCAATCGCCTAAAAGGATTGCTGAAAGATAAAGATATTATCGCCCGTTTAGGCGGAGATGAATTTGTCATTACATTAGCGAATATCAAGCACCCGAGAGAACCCTATTTATTATCAGAAAAGATTATTCAAGTATTAAATTCTCCTTTTTGGATTTGCAATCAGGAAATCTACACTTCCATCAGTATAGGAATTAGTGTATTTCCAGATGATGGACACTCGGTTGGAAACTTACTACGTGCTTCCGATAAAGCGATGTATGAGGCAAAAAGCCAAGGGAGAAACCGCTTTGCTGTTTATCATGAAAAAATGAAAACGAATAATAATGAGCAATTAAAACTCGAGGCGGATCTCCACAAAGCGGTTAAAAGAAAGGAATTTCACTTAGTTTATCAGCCGCAAATCAATTTGAGAACGAATAGAATTGAAGGGGTAGAGGCGCTTATTCGTTGGAATAACCGGAGAAAAGGGGCGGTTCCACCAGGAGAGTTTATTCCTCTAGCGGAGGATATGGGATTAATCGTTCCCATAAGTGATTGGGTCTTAAAACAAGTATGCCATGATTTTAAAAAATTGCATAGGTTAGGCTTTCAAAAATTACGTTTTGGAGTGAATGTTTCTCCACTTTACTTTCGTGAAGAACAATTTGCTGAGAATATGATTCAAATTACAGAAAAAGAAAAGATCCCTGCAAGATTTATCGATATTGAATTAACAGAGAGTACGATTATGCCAAATGCAACAAGTTCCATTCATAAATTATTACAGATGAAAAAACATGGATTTAAAATATCCGTCGATGACTTTGGAACTGGCTATTCTTCTTTAAGTTATTTAAACCGGTTCCCGTTAGATACCTTGAAAATTGATCAAAGTTTTGTTAAAAGTATATGTAAGTTCGATGAAGATTCATCAATTGTGGAAGCGATTATTACAATGGCCCATAGTCTCCATTTAAAAGTAATCGCTGAAGGGGTCGAAAATGAAAAACAACTTGATTTCCTGAAAAAAGAGAAATGTGATTTTGTCCAAGGGTACTATTTTTCAAAACCATTACCATTGGATGACCTCATAGACTTCTTCTATAAATGGGAAGCTGAGTGGATAAAGTAAGGGTGGAAATATGTCAATGTATACAATCATCGCAACCGCTGCAATGGGCTTAGAAGCACTCGTAGCGAAAGAAGTTCGTGATTTAGGTTATGAATGTCAAGTAGAAAACGGAAAGGTCGTTTTTCAAGGAGATGAAACGGCGATTGTCCGCGCTAATCTTTGGTTGAGAACGGCAGACCGTGTGAAAATTTTAGTTGGTGAATTTAAAGCGTTCACGTTTGATGAGTTGTTTGAAAAGACAAAGGCTCTTCCCTGGGAAAAATATTTACCTATCGATGCAGAATTCCCCGTTCAAGGGAAATCTGTCAAATCTAAATTATTTAGTGTCTCCGATTGTCAAGCAATCGTGAAGAAGGCGATTGTAGAGAAAATCAAAAAATCGTATCGGCATGAGACGTGGTTAGATGAAAATGGACCATTATTTAAGATTGAAGTCGCATTATTAAAAGATAAAGCCAGTTTGCTTATCGATACAAGTGGCGCCGGTTTACATAAAAGAGGGTATAGAGTAGCTCAAGGGGAAGCGCCCTTAAAAGAGACTTTAGCTTCGGCACTTGTCCAATTGTCAAGATGGACCCCAGATCGTCCGTTCGTCGATCCGTTTTGTGGGTCGGGCACCATCGCTATTGAAGCGGCACTCATTGGACAGAATATTGCGCCTGGATTTAACCGTGATTTCGTGTCAGAAACTTGGCCGTGGATTAAAAAGAGCATTTGGGATCAGGCCCGAATTGAAGTGGAAGATTTAGCTAACTATGATCAAGAACTTGACATTATAGGTTCAGACATTGATCATCGAATGGTTGAGATTTCAAAACAAAATGCATTTGAAGCCGGATTTGCTGATTTAATTACGTTCAAGCAAATGCAAGTAAAGGATTTTACAACGAATAAAGAGTATGGGGTAATTGTTGGGAATCCTCCATATGGTGAGCGATTAGGAGATCGCCCTCTCGTCGAAAAAATGTATAAAGAAATGGGTGAAGCCTTTTCATCATTAAACACTTGGTCGATTTATATTTTAACTTCGCTTGAGGAATTTGAGGAATTTTACGGGAAAAATGCGACGAAGAAGCGAAAATTGTTTAACGGATTTATCCGAACCGATCTTTATCAATATTGGGGACCGCGCCCACCTAGAAAAAAAGAATCTACCGTTAAACCGTAGTAAAACGAATGCTTTGATTTTCATACATTTTAAAATATAAAAAAGTGCTTTAGTTTTCTAAACCGTGTTTTTGGCCGAGTAAAGGAACTGAAGCACTTTTCTTTTTCGTTACACCTATCCTTAATCCATTGTTTTTAAGCAAAATGTGGTAAAATAATGATGTAGAGTCATTCACTAAGAGCATTATGTAATCAACCTAATATAGAAAACATCGTCTTAGAAAGGTGGTATGAGCGGTAATATTATGAAAACCCGCTCGGCTCCTTTACCATTTGGGAGGAAAATATATGGGATATTTAGAAGAAAATGAACAGGATTTCCTGAAATATGTGAAAAAAATGCGAGCCTATCAAGAAGCAATAAACCTGCTTTTTTGGGACTTAAGAACCGGGGCTCCAAAAAAAGGGGTTAATCAACGAGCAGAAGTATATAGTGTCTTATCATCGGAAGTATTTAAAATGTCTACTTCTGAAGAAATGGCTGCCTATATTGCTAATTTATCTCCACATGAAAATAGCCTGCCAGAAATAACAAAAAGAATATTACAGGAATGTAAACGGGAATATAATCAAAATAAGAAAATTCCGCATCAGCTTTATAAGGAATACATCGTTTTACAGTCTAAATCAGAGAATGTTTGGGAACAGGCGAGGGAGGAAAATAATTTTAAATTATTCCAACCTTATTTAGAAAAAATAGTGGACTACAAAAAAAGATTTATTGAGTATTGGGGATATGATGAGCAAAAATACGATACATTGCTTGACTTATATGAGCCAGGTATGACGGTTGCTAAATTAGATCAAGTATTCGCCGAGCTGCGAAATGCCTTAATCCCACTCGTTCAAAAGATCAAACTATCGCCCCAAAATATTAATCATGATTTCCTCTTTCAACGTTTTCCAATCGAAAATCAAAAGGCTTTCAGTATGGAAGTATTAAAGAGAATGGGATATGATTTTGAAGCTGGTCGATTAGATGAGACGATTCATCCATTTGAAATTAGTCTAAACCCAGGAGACGTTCGAATCACTACAAGATATGATGAATATGATTGGAGATTGGCTGTGTTTGGTACCATTCATGAGGGTGGGCATGCCATCTATGAACAAAACATTTCAAAAGAGTTGATTGCAACACCGTTATGCAATGGTACTTCTATGGGGATCCATGAATCACAATCATTATTTTATGAAAACTTTATAGGACGTCATTACGGATTTTGGACATATCATTATCCGCTGTTAAAAAATTATTCAAACGGACAATTTGATTCTATTTCTCTTGATCAATTTTATCAGGCCGTCAATGTTTCCAAACCGACACTTATTCGAATTGAAGCAGACGAGCTCACGTATTGCTTACATATTATCATTCGTTATGAAATCGAGAAAGCGTTGATTCATGATCAATTATCAGTGAAAGAATTGCCTCGTGTCTGGAATGAAAAATATAAGGAATATTTAGGGATTCAACCTGAGGATGATCGTACAGGGGTGCTTCAAGATGTCCATTGGGCAGCAGGGGATTTCGGCTACTTCCCTTCATATGCCCTTGGTTTTTTATATGCGGCACAGTTTTACCAACAAGTCCAAAAGGATATTCCAGAATTTCCGTTTTTGTTAGAAAAAGGGAATCTACAACCTATTCGGAAATGGCTTACCACTCATATTCACCAATATGGGAAACTTAAGAAACCTTTGGAAATCTTGCAAGAAGCGACGGGGGAAGGGATTAACCCAAAATATTTAATTGATTATTTGACTAAAAAATATGGGGCGGTCTACTCCATTTAGGTAGTTGTTTGAGAAAATATACCTCATGATTTGAAACAGGGGATGGATCCAGGGAAATGTCCTAGTGAATGGTTTTAATGTTCGTGTGCTAATAGGGAACCATTGCCATTTTCGTAAAGGCGAATATTCCACGATTTCATTTACTTGGATGGAATTTATCACAACCCATGTCACTCCCGGTACTGTTATGGATTTGAGAAATTTCATATTGCCTTATATCTTCTTTCCTCATTTTAATAAAAATATACCTCATAATCAAAAGGAGCTCTCCCTATGATGGGAAAGCTCCAGATTAAGTAAAACATTACCAAAGTCTATATCCTTTTGAGCCAATCGGACCATTTTGGAACATTTCCATAAATGGTACAGTATAAGCAATCAAGATTAATGCAATAGTTAAAGTAATCCAAATTTTCCAGTTTTCTAGAATCATTGGAGTTTTTTCAGCATTCTCTTCAACTTCACCAATTGGGAATTCTTCTTCTCCTTTTGGTGCAAAGAACGCTAAGTTAATGAAGATGACTAGTACTAAGATGATCCCTAGGAATAAGATGGAGCCACCTATAGCTTGAGCGATTTGGTATGGAATCCAATCCATCGCTTGTTGAGCATCCCCATAAGTTGAGAAGGATGAACGACGTGGTGCTCCGAATAATCCGGCTAAGTGCATGGCAGAAGACATAATCGTCATTCCGATCGCCCAAGTAAATGCTTGCACAATCGCTAATTTATTCATTGCAGGTGTTAATACACGTCCAGTTAAATGTGGGACAAGCCAATAAGCAATTCCAAAAAAGGTTAGGACAACAGAAGTTGCTAATGTTAAATGGAAATGCCCTGTTACCCAAATCGTATTATGAACAACTTGGTTTAATTGGAAGGAAGCATTGATTAAACCACCTGCACCTGCTGGAATAAAGGCAACCATTCCGATAAATGGTACAGCGAACCGAGCATCTTTCCATGGAAGTTTCTTAATCCAACCGAATACACCTTTCGCACCTTGAGAACGTCCATATGTTTCAAAAGTAGCAAATAAACTAAATGCAGTCATAAGAGATGGAATGACAACCATAAACGTTAATACAACTTGGAGGAATTTCCATCCAGCATCAATTCCAGGCTCTGTCAATTGGTGATGAAGACCAACCGGAATTGAGAATAATAAGAATAAGATAAAAGACATACGAGCTAAAGAATCTGAGAAAATTTTCCCGCCAATGATTTTTGGAATAATCACATACCAACACATGTAAGCAGGTAATAACCAGAAATAAACTAATGGGTGACCGAAATACCAGAATAATGTTCTACTAATCAAGATATCTACACGATCCACTAGACCAAGCGACCAAGGAAGTAATTGGAATAATACTTCTGCTGCTACTCCAAGTGTTGCGACAATCCAGAGGACCACGTTAATAATAGCCATGAATGTTAATAAAGGACCAGGTTGACCAGGGTTTTGTTTACGCCAAGAAATATATTTCGAGATTTGGGCGGCTCCATCAACCCAACTTCCTACCACAACAAAAGTCAGTCCAAGATAAAAGATCCAATGAGCTTTAAGTGGAGCATAGAATGTATAAAGTACAGAAGCTTCATTTAATAAAATCATGGTTGCTGACATCGCTGTACCGATTAACATGACCCAGAAACCGATCCAACCGGTTAATCTTTGCCCATCCGAGAATGTCCCTGAAGTCCGACTAACAGCTGCTGTTTGGAAACCAAGAATAAAGAAAGTTGTAAGAATCAGTCCGAGTAATACCCCATGAGTCGTTAATACTTGATAATAACCAATATTTGCTGGTAATTCGAATTTTCCAGAACGTACTAATACCTGTAGTAAACCGGCTAAACCACCGAGTGCAAGCGCTGTAAAAGCAACATATAAATGGGCCATGGCCAGTTTTGCATCTTTGCGATCAATTTTTTCAAGTGCCTTATTCATGCTTAATCCACCACCTTAATCATTGATTTCATAGTGTGGTGACCTGTACCACAATATTCATTACAAACAACTAAGTATTCTCCAGCTTTATCAAGAGTTGTGACATATTCACTAATATACCCAGGCTCTAGCATCATGTTAATATTAGTGCCAGCTACTCCGAATCCGTGAACGACATCTTTTGAAGTAGCAATTACTTTTACTTTTGAACCTTTCGGAATTTCGACCTCCCCAGGATTGTAAAAGAATGCAGATGCTAGTACGACTAACTCATAGTCCCAATCTTTTCCTTCCACTTTTTTTAACCCTGGCTCATTGAACGGGGCAATTTTGTCCACCTGTTCATGATTGACAAAGGCTTTTGCACTTGGAGGTGTATGGCCTTGATGAAAGGCACTTATTCCAAGAATGAATAGAAATACAACGAGTGATCCTGTACCGAATACAAGCCACCATTTCTCATAGCGATGCATGTGCATAATCAAAAACTCCCCTCTCTCTTAAAAACGCTCTAAGAAAATTAGTAATACTGCCAACCATGTAATAATTAAAAAGATTCCAATTCCAAATACAGAATATAAGGTGCCTTTCAATGATGAAGATTCTTCTTTGTCTACTTTTACCTGTACTTGTTTTGTTTCTGGTTTTGCCAAGGAAATCACTCCCTTCAATAAATAACGGAATATACCCCGTTACCATCATAATAGTGAGGAAAATGAACTTAATCTGTGATATAAATCACAGATTGTATGCACTTTTGTGAAAATAATGTGAAGAAAAATGAAAAAGAATGACGACTATTGAACAAATCAACAAGATACAACTTGGAACTGATTAGAGGAAGAGAAGATGTAAAATAGGTGGATGAAGTGAAAAATAAGGCAAAATTGGATTTTTTCATTGGCGGATAATTCAGAAAAAACGATTATTATATCCATTTATTATTTTAATGTTCGGGAATTAGGTTGATTTTTATCGTTAAATTGATATAATGATAATAAATTATTCATATTCAGTCACATATATAATGGCAAGAATAAGGCTTGCGAGTTTCTACCAGATTACCGTAAATAATCTGACTATGTGTGAACAATGTAAGAGAAAGACATATTTAAACGCATGTGTCTTTTTTCATTCCCAAAGATGATTGGGCATTGCTTCACTCAAGAAGGAATGCCCGATCATCTTTGGGTTTTTTGTTTACATTTATTTTTTTGAGGAGGCAACATCATGAAGTTATTAAAGGATAAAATTCATCAAGACGGATTAGTCTTATCAGGTAATGTATTAAAGGTAGATTCTTTTTTAAATCATCAAGTAGACCCATTTTTAATGAAGAAAATTGGGGAGGAGTTTGTTCGTAGATTTTCAGATGAGAAGATTACAAAAATATTAACATTGGAATCTAGCGGAATTTCTCCTGCACTTATGGCGGCATTAGAGTTGGAGATCCCCCTTGTCTTTGCTCGAAAACGCAAATCATTAACTTTAACAGATGATTTATATACCGCCGAAGTGTACTCTTATACAAAACAAGAAACGAATACAATTTCGGTATCAAAGAACTGGATTCATTCAGGAGAAAAAGTACTTATTATAGATGATTTCCTAGCGAATGGACAAGCTGCTTTAGGACTTTGCTCAATTGTACAGCAAGCAGAGGCCGAGATTGTTGGCATTGGAATTGTGATTGAAAAATCATTTCAACAAGGAAGAAATCTATTAATGGATCAAAATTTAAGAGTGGAATCTTTAGCAAGAATTAAATCTTTAGAAAACGGCAAGGTGCAATTTATTGAGGAGGAAAATAATGAAAGATAATCAGATGAAAATGGCCTCTCTTGGCATTCAACATGTATTAGCCATGTATGCCGGGGCAGTCATTGTTCCCCTCATTGTCGGAGGTGCTCTCGGACTAACAGGAGAACAACTTACCTATTTAGTGTCTATTGATATTCTAATGTGTGGAATTGCTACCTATTTACAATGTATAAAAGGCCGTTTCTTTGGCCTTGGTTTACCTGTAGTATTAGGGTGTACATTTACAGCGGTTGGGCCGATGATTTCGATTGGCGGTTCATACGGGATTTCCGCTGTTTATGGAGCAATCTTAGTTTCAGGGCTTTACGTCCTTCTTGTTTCTTCCTTTTTTTCTAAATTGGTTCGTTTTTTTCCACCAGTTGTTACAGGTTCTGTCGTGACCATTATTGGTGTAACTCTTATTCCGGTTGCAATGAATAATATGGCTGGAGGAGTAGACAGTCCAGACTTTGGTTCTTTAACGAATATTGCCCTCTCATTTGGTACTCTTTTCTTCATTATCCTTCTATATCGTTTCTTTGATGGGTTTATTCGTTCGATTAGTGTTTTATTGGGATTATTACTGGGAACCGTTGTGGCATTTTTCGTAGGAAAAGTAAATTTTGAACCTGTTCTTGAGGCCTCTTGGTTTCATATGATTAAACCTTTTTATTTTGGTATTCCAACTTTTGAAGGAACCGCTATTTTAACTATGATTTTAGTTGCAACTGTGAGTTTAGTTGAATCAACTGGTGTTTATTTCGCTGTAGCGGATATTTGTGAAAAACAAATCAAGGAGAAAGATTTAGCGAAAGGATACCGCTCAGAAGGACTAGCCATCATACTCGGGGGTCTTTTTAATTCCTTCCCATATACAACTTTTTCGCAAAATGTCGGATTAATGCAATTATCGGGTGTGAAGACTCGAAAGGTTTTATATTATGCAGCCGCTTTTTTAGTCATTTTAGGTTTCATGCCGAAAATAGGAGCCTTTACCACCATTATTCCTGCATCTGTATTAGGTGGAGCAATGGTTGCCATGTTTGGAATGGTGATCGCTCAAGGAATAAAAATGCTTGGAAAAGTAAATATGACGCAAGAAAACTTACTCATTATGGCTTGTTCGATTGGAATGGGCTTAGGAGTTACAGTAGTTCCTGACCTTTTTGCACAATTTCCTAAAGGAATTCAAATTTTAACAGGGAATGGTATTGTCGCTGGGAGCATGGCGGCCATTACATTAAATATTGTTTTTAATATATTGGGCCAAAAGTCGAAAAAAATAGAATCTATGAACAATGTAAAAGCATCGTAAAAACAGTAGATAGATCGGATAAATGAATGATCGGTGGGTATGAAAGTAAACTCTACTGATCGTTCATTTTTAAAAAACATGCACACTTCCATATCTAATTGCATATAGTAATAAAAATCTAACTTTGAAAAGAGTGACAGATATGGAAAAATATTATTGCGACCATTGTTGTAACCTATTTGAACACAAAGGGGAATGTCCGAAATGTCAAGCTCCTCTTACAAGAAAGATCAAAATTGATGTCCAATATCAAGCTCATTCGAATGAACATCACTCAAATTAAAGCAGAACGAGAAACTCCTGAAACTTAAGGGGTTTTTTTACTTTATAAAACCAATTGATCGAAAGTTCTCCTTCATTCTAGAAAAATAATATGCATAATTTCCACATTTTAGGTAAACATAACCTAAAATACTTGAAAGGAGAAGCTTATGGCAAAGATTACTTCTGTGGGGTTTGGTCTCCCAACCTATTGTATACCCCAAGAGGAAGTAGAACGGTTTATTAAAGAGACCTATCAGTCCTCTTATCCAAGAATTCACAGATTACTAAAAGTATTTAAAAATAGTGAAATTAAAAGAAGACGTTTTGTTCGCCCAATGGATTGGTACCGCGAGCCTCATACATTTGAAGAAAAAAATCATATATTTATTGAAGAAGCCATTCAATTAGGTTGTAAGGCGATAGAACAATGCTTACAACGATTCAAGGTTGATTATAAAGAAATTGATGCGATTTATACGATTTGTTCAACTGGATTAGCCACACCTAGTATTGAAGCAAGAATAATGAATGAATTACCATTTCATCCCCATGTGAAAAGAACTCCAATATGGGGATTGGGTTGTGCAGGCGGTGTAGCGGGGCTTGCTAGAGCAGGTGAATTTTGTAAAGCATTCCCACAAGCAAATGTCCTCGTATTAGCGATTGAGCTATGTAGCTTAACTTTTCAGCTAGAGGATCTTTCCAAAAGTAACCTCATTGGTACCTCCTTGTTTGCAGATGGGGTTGCCTGTTGTTTAGTTTGCGGGGATGAGAGCACTGTTTTGAATGGAAAGGAAGAATCTTTCCCGACGATTATTGATCATCAGGCAACTCTAATCCCACATTCACTCGATGTGATGGGATGGGAAATAAAGAACGATGGGTTGTTTGTTATTTTTTCTAAAGACATTCCGACCATCGTTCATAATTGGTTCAAGCCCAATGTAGAAAAATTCTTAGAGAAGCACCACTGGACGATGAATGATATTCAACATTTTATTGCACATCCTGGAGGGAAAAAGGTGATTGAAGCGTATCGTCATTCTCTGTCGATCCCAAGTGAAATGACAGCTGATTCAATGGAAATATTAAAGGAATATGGAAATATGTCATCGGCAACGGTTTTATATGTATTGGAAAGATTTATGAAGAAAGAGAAGAAGATGGGGGATATTGGCTTAGCCGTCACCCTTGGTCCTGGATTTTCCTCGGATCTTCTTTTAATGAGGTGGGAGTAATGCCGGTGTTTTTTGCCTTCATTTTTTTTGTCATTATTCAAAGGATCATCGAATTAATCATGGCCAAGCGGAATGAAAAGTGGATGAAGGCTGAAGGTGCGAAGGAGTTCGGACAAAATCATTATTATTGGATGGTTCTTTTACATACCATGTTTTTTCTTACCTTAATGGGGGAAGTTGTATTCTTTCATCGATCGACTTCGGACTTCTTTTTCTTATGGTTATTTCTGTTTGTTTTATTGCAAATAGGGAGAATTTGGGTGATCCAATCATTGGGACGATATTGGAATACGAAGATTATTGTGTTAAAGGATGCCGACACTGTCCGAACAGGTCCATATAAATGGTTTCGCCATCCGAATTATATGATTGTTACTTTAGAATTAGCGGTTATCCCCCTCATGTTTCAAGCGTATTTCACTTTATTTTTGTTTGCCATCCTAAATCAATGGATCTTATTGAATCGAATTTCCATTGAAGAAAAAGCTTTAACAATGCATACAAAGTATCAAGAAGTGCTAGATGGTCGACGGAATCTTTTGTTTCTTAGGAAAAAACATGAGGAAAACAGTTGAAAGTCATTTTCAATCGTGATACCATTTCATTGAAGATGAAAATTATTCTCATAACAGCACGAAAAGGTAGGTGCTTAAAAATGGTATGGTTATTCATATTATTCACAGTTATTGTCTACAGCTTTATGATGGTTTTTATTTTAAAACGTATACACAAACCAGCTAAACAAATAAATATTCAACTGAAACGGGAAGAACGGCAAGAAAGCAATTGGAGTTCCTATTCGCCCTCAAGATAAAGACAATGTTCCACATTGTCTTTTTTTTGCTTTCTAATGGATGTGAAAATAAAAGGGTGGATCTCATACTGTATATAGGAAATAATTAAAAAATCGTTTACAATAGAAAGTATCTGAGGTGTTATATTTACTTCAAGGATGGAATGAAGGTGAGTTGATTCCCGAGATCGTACGCAGCATGCAATTGGTGAATCACTAGTTGCTTCTATACACACCTACCCACTCACCTCAAGAACGATAATAAGGGGTTTAATAGAATGGCAAAAACTGTGCAGCATCAATCGCTAGAAACAATCATAGCTCGAACGGTTCATTTATATGAGCGTTTTTCTTCATTTGGGGATGAGGAGCGAGCAAAAAAAGCAAAACTATTTTTAAAGAAATTGTATGAAAAAGAATTCATAGTGGCATTTTGCGGACATTTCTCTGCTGGTAAGTCCACGATGATTAATGAATTAACAGGTGAAAAACTATTACCATCGAGTCCGATTCCAACAAGTGCGAACTTAGTCAAAATTCATCACGCAAATGAAGACTTTGCAAAAGTTTATTATAAAACGAAGTCACCACTTTTGTTTCGGGCACCATACCGGTTTGAAAAAGTAAAGGAATTTTGCAAAAATGGTGATGAAGTTGAGGCAATAGAAATTGGTCATCAACATTCTAATTTACCAAACGAAGTAACGGTAATGGATACACCTGGTGTTGATTCAACAGATGATGCTCATCGAATTTCCACAGAATCGGCCTTGCATTTGGCAGATATGGTCTTTTATGTGATGGATTATAACCATGTTCAGTCAGAATTAAACTTTATTTATACAAAGGATTTATTATCACATGGAGTTAAGCTTTACTTGATTATTAATCAGATTGATAAGCATCGGGAAGAAGAGTTATCCTTTAAAGAATTTAAAGAATCTGTCTATAAATCATTCGAAACATGGAATGTCGAGCCGGAAGCCTTCTTTTTTACAAGTTTAAAAGAACCTCAAATGGCAGATAATGATTTTCATCAAGTACAGAAATTAATTCATGAAAGCATGAATAACCGGGAAGAATTGGCTTTTCAATCGGCTATTACGATGATGAATCGATTAATTTCTGAACATATTCAATGGTTAGAGACCGAAAATGATGAAAAACGTCAACAAAACTTATCTATTTTAGGAACAGAATTTGATGAAGAACTTATTTTTTCAAAAGAATTACAGGTTCAAGAAGAGAGAGAAAAACGGGATCCTAATTATTTGTTATCTCCATTTGAGACGGATCGTGAAACTATATTAAAAAATGCCTATTTAATGCCAGCAACAACACGTGATTTAGCGCGCCAATATTTAGAGTCTGTTCAATCTGATTTTAAAGTGGGACTTCTATTTAGTAAGAAAAAAACAGAAGAAGAACGAAAACGTAGATTACACGTATTATTAACCGATTTACAGGAAAAAGTCCAATCTCAATTAGAATGGCACTTAAGACAATTATTCAGTCAGTGGATGAAGAAAGCGAATATTATGGACGATGAACTTCAAATTGCGGCGGAAGAATTGTCTGTCCCGGTTGATGAGCAGCTTCTTTATAATACAGTGAAGCATGGGGCACGTGTAACAGGAGACTATGTCCTCCATTATTGTGATGATGTAGCGAATCAATTAAAAAAGATCGCCATTTCAATTACGAACCAAATGAAAGAGCAAGTCATAGAAAAAATTATGATTCGTTTTCATTCAGAAGAAAAGCAGTTGATGGAGAAATGGAAAATTTGGCATGAAAAAGCAGAAGCTATTCGTTCAATGGAAAATTTAGATAAAATAGAGAACACGAGAAAGAAAGAACTACAAACGATCATTGAAAACGATGATGTCACGATCCCACCACCATTTCAAAACTTAATAAGTGAGTGGGAATATGAATCAGAAATGGTCGAAATCTACAAGGAAGATGAAGATCAAGCAGAACAGCAAAAGGGAGAAAAAGAGGATGTAATACAAGAAAAATCCGCTGTCGAAATAGAATATGATGACAGTATATCTGTTGAAAAAACGACGGCTAAACTTCATTTCATGGCAGAAAGACTTGAAGGAGTACCAGGGTTTTCTCGATTTATTACAGGCTTAAAGAATAAAGCGGAGCGTCTTGAAAAACGTGAATACACAATTGCTTTATTCGGTGCCTTTAGTGCGGGAAAATCCTCATTTGCCAATGCGATGTTAGGGGAAAAAGTTCTTCCAGTGTCACCTAACCCTACAACTGCAGCGGTGAACCGGATTCATCCACCAAATGAGCAATTTGCCCATCGGACGGCAGCCGTTCATTTCAAAACATCAGAGCAAATGTTATCAGATGTTCAGGGGTCACTAGAATTATTTTCAGAGTCCGTCCAATCCTTACAAGAAGCTTATTCGAAGATTCCTTCCATTTTAAATAATCATAATGGTGAAGGAAAGGAAAAAATTCATTTATCGTTTTTAAAAGCGTTCTATGATGGTTTTTCCCAATATGGAACAGAACTTGGATCCACACTTACCGTTGATTTAGATGAATTTCGTGGGTTTGTTGCAAATGAGAAACAAAGCTGTTTCGTTGAATCCATCGATTTGTATTATGATTGTGATTTTACAAGAGAAGGGGTCACATTAGTTGACACACCAGGGGCAGATTCGATTAACGCTAGACATACTGGAGTTGCTTTTGAATATATTAAAAACTCAGATGCTATTCTGTTTGTTACTTATTATAATCATGCGTTTTCGAAAGCGGATCGTGAATTTTTAATTCAATTAGGTCGTGTGAAAGATGCCTTTGAACTTGATAAAATGTTCTTCCTTGTGAATGCCATCGATTTGGCGAGTAATGAGGAAGAAGTAAATGAAGTGATATCCTATGTGAAAGATCAATTACTTCAATATGGTATTCGATTCCCACGGATTCATGGGGTTTCAAGTTTGTTAGCAATGGAAGAACAAAAGCAGAATATTACCGATGGACCTTCAAATATCGGCAAGTTCAAGCTAGCATTCGGTCAATTTATCGAGGGTGAGCTAACAAAAATGGCCGTTCAAACTGCTGAGGCCGAATGGGAACGTGGTCTAAAACGTTTGCAACAATTAATTCATACTGCGAAAGAAAATCGAAACTCCCGTGCTGAAAAATTGGCAGAGTGGGTCCAGCAAGAGCAGGAGATTGCTGCCTGCATTGAACAAGAACAACCTAATCTATTACAAAAAAGGTTATCACAAGAAGTAGATGAACTTGTATTTTATGTGAAGCAACGCGTATTTTACCGTTTTTCTGATTTCTTTAAAGAAGCGTTTAATCCAGCCATGTTCCAAGGAAATTACAATGTTAAAACTACTTTATCTGAGGCTTTACATGAATTATTACACTCAGTAGGCTATGATTTTGCTCAAGAATTAAGGGCAACTAGTTTGCGAACAGAAAATCATGTACACCAGCTGTTAACAGATAAATATGAGCAATTACAGACTCATTATCAATCGATTCAAGATCAATTAGTCTTTTCTTCTTTTGAGCTAAGTTCAGAAGAAACACCTGAGTTTCCGGTTGCTTTCCAAGAAGAGCCAGAAACTACATTTGCATCTACACTAAGCTTGTTTAAAAACGCAAAGAGTTTCTTCGAAAAAAATGAAAAACAGGTTATGCGAGATCAATTAGAAGAAATTCTTTCTAGATTAGCGGACGATTATTTGTTGAAAGAAAAAAATAAACTGTTTGATTGGGCGATGGAGGAGTTACAACAACAGTTTACAAAAATGAAAGAACAATTGTTCACTGATTGTTCCGAACAGTTTACTTCATGGAAAGAAGTGTTAGATTCTGTAGAAAATATTGACGAGTGGGAAGAAATTTTAACATCGATTCAAAAGAACAGATAAGAGGAGAGAACGTTTTGGCGACCAATCGCTTTCATGCATGTGCTACTTGTGTTCATTTTTCTGCAATCAAAACAGCCAATAAGATGAATTACAAATGTTCTCGTCTAGGATATGAAACCCAACCATCATACCAATTCCGGTGTTGGGAACCAAAAGATCATGTAAAGAAACTCATTCAAAAAGAGAAAAAGGAAAGAGGGGGAAAATGAAGAATATTGTTTCGAAGAAGTGGTTAATAGAACGGCTAAAAGATGAAAATGTCCGAATCATTGACTGTCGCTTTTCCTTAGGTGCTGGTGATTATGGGAGACAAGAATATGAAAAATCTCATATCCCAGGTGCTGTTTTTGTTGATTTGGAAGAGGATTTATCAGCCCCGAAACAACATGGTGGTCGTCATCCCCTCCCATCAATTGATAGATTAACAGAGCTGTTTGAAAAATTAGGCGTTGATCAAGAAATGACCGTTGTCGTATATGATGATGGAGAGGGAGCATTCGCTAGTCGATGCTGGTGGATTTTACACTATCTAGGCCATAAAAAAACTTATATCCTTGATGGAGGGATGCAGCAATGGAAGGTAGGGGGACTGCCGACAGAAAGTACGATTCCATCATATGAAAGAAGGAAGTTTTCATTATCAATTCAAGAGGACTGGCTTGCAACACTAGAGGATGTGAAAGACGTCGTTTTTTGTCAGCCATCTAGGACTATCCTGATAGATTCCAGAGCACCAGAAAGATATCGTGGGGAAATAGAACCTTTAGATCGAGTGCCAGGACATATTCCAAAGGCAGTGAATTATTTTTATCAAGACGGGTTTGAAGGAGTCCATTGGAAAAGTGTTGAGAATCAAAAGATGCGCTTTAAAGCGATTGAACCGGATACGCCCATTATTGTTTATTGTGGGTCAGGGGTGACCGCAACACCTAATTTTCTCGCTTTAAAAGAGGCGGGGTTTAAAGATGTTCGGTTATATGCTGGAGGCTATAGTGACTGGTCCTCCTATGAAGAGCTTCCTGTGGATAAAGAGGAATAAAGAAAGAACTAATCTATTCAGTCTCTAAAAATAGCAGGTGGAGAAAAACCATCCGTTTTTCCCTACCTGCTATTCTTTTTAGTCTACATTGTAGAAGGATACTTGCTATTTTTTCTAAAATAATTACGGACGGATTTGCCCAGTTCCTTTTACAATCGTTTTTGTCGTTGTAATGGCCCGTAATCCCATTGGTCCTCTTGCATGTAATTTTTGTGTACTAATTCCAATTTCAGCTCCATATCCAAACTGCTCACCATCTGTAAAACGAGTGGAAGCATTATGGTAAAGAACGGCTGCATCCACTGCTTTAAAGAATAAGTCTACATGATCTTGATCTTCGGACACGATGGCTTCAGAATGGGCCGTTCCATATTCATTAATATGCTCAATCGCATCTTGAACAGAATCTACTAATTTGACAGATAATATTTTGTCTAAATATTCTGTTCTCCAATCTTCTTCTGTTGCTGTTTTCATAAAAGAATATTGTTTCGCTAATTCAGATGAGCCACGAAGCTCTACCCCTTGGTTGTGAAGTTCCTCGATGATGGAAGGGATATAAGGCCAGTCTTTTTGTAGCAATAAAGATTCGGCTGTATTACAAACGGAAGGTCGCTGTGTTTTAGCATTGACAGCAATATCAATCGCCATTTGTTTTTTGGCGGATTGATCGATAAATAGATGACAATTACCAACACCAGTTTCTAAAACAGGAACGGTTGCCTGCTTAATGACAGATTGAATTAATCCAGCACCACCTCTTGGAATTAAGACATCTAAGTACTCATTTAATTTAAACATTTCATTCGCTGTTTCGCGACTTGTATCTTCTAATAACTGTAAGGAATCAGTAGGGATTGGCGAGTTGTTCATAAGCGCCTTTTTCATGACGGTGACAAGGGCTTTGTTCGAATGTATGGCAGATGAGCTTCCTCTTAAAAGAACAGCATTCCCCGCTTTTAAACAAAGACATGCTGCATCAACCGTTACATTAGGACGCGCTTCATAGACCATCCCAATCACTCCTAAAGGAACGCGGATACTTTCCATTTTTAAGCCATTTGGTCGTTCCCAAGTCTCAACAGTTTGACCGATTGGATCTTCGAGATGAATCAATTGACGAACGCCATCCACTATTTGATGAAGTCTATCTTCTGTTAATAAAAGGCGATCAAGTAAAGAAGAGGACATCCCTGCTTTTTCACCTTGCAAAATATCTTTTTTATTTTCTTCCATAATCCAATTTTTTTGCTTTAATAGGGCTACCGCGATTCTTTCTAACGATTGATTTTTATCGTCTGCGGATAACATCGATAATGTGCGTGAAGCTTTTTTTAAGACTTTGGCTTTTGTTTTTAGTTCACTCATTATTTTGTATTCTCCTTTTCTATAGGTACCCAGTTGTCGCGATGAACAACTTCGGCACGTTGATTAATTGAAAATTTTACTGTTTGGTCAGTTGTCAAACCCTTCAATTTATCTAAATCTTCAGAAGAATAATAGGTCTGTCCCTTTCCAAGTAATTCCCCTTTTGAATTCACTACTTTGACTATATCAAGAGCCTCAAATGGGCCTTCCACACGAGTGAGCCCAGCAGGCAATAAACTTTTTCCGTTTTGTAAAAGGGCTCTTTCTGCCCCCTCATCAATTTCGATCGTCCCCATCACTTGGGAATGTAGTCCGATCCATTGCTTTTTCATATTCATTTGTTCTTGAAAGGGGGCTCCAATATAGGTGCCATCCCCTTTTCCTTCTAAAATATCACTTAGTTTCTCTTTTCCTTTTCCAGTTCCCACAAAAACATTGACACCCAGTTTAAGGGCTTTTTTGGCAGCTAAAAGTTTTGATTTCATCCCGCCTGTTCCAACATTCGAGCCACGCCCCCCAGCGAGTTCAAGTAATTCATCTGTTATTTCAGGGAGGAAATGATATTTTTTTGCTTGCTTTTCTGTATTTGGATTCCCATCATAGAGTCCATTAATATCTGTTAAAATAATAAGGGCATTTGCATGTAAAAAACCGCTCACTATAGCAGATAGCATATCATTATCGCCGAATGTCAATTCTTCGATCGATACGGAGTCATTTTCATTCAGGATGGGCAGAGCTCCATTTTTTAATAACTCGGAAATAGCGGAAAATAGATTACGATAACGTTCCTGACTATAAAAATCCTCTTTCGTTAATAGCATCTGGGCTGTAACGATCTGATGTTGTTTGAATAAAGAATTATAACCTTGCATTAACAAACCTTGGCCAACAGCTGCCGCCGCTTGCTTTCCGGCAATAGTATTTGGTCTAACCGAAAAGCCAAGCGGACCAAATCCAGCTGCAACAGCACCAGAAGAAATTAAGATGACCTCATGTCCTAATGCTTTTAAATGAGCGAGAGCATTGACATGATCACTTAATTTTTCTGTAGATAACATCCCTTGTTCATTTGTAAGAGAGCTACTACCGATTTTCACAACGATTCGTTGTTTATTCATTGTCTAAACTCCTTTGTTAAATGATTTCATAAGGGCAATAAAAAAAACGCTTCACTGTCCAAAGAAAAGGACGGAAAAAGCGTTCCGCGGTACCACCTTCATTGGTGCATGAATTTGCACCCAACTTCTACCCGTAACGTGGGGAGCGGCTTATGTTGTCATAAGCAGTATGAAAAGGGTAGGTTCAATTTACATCTGTGAGGAATCTTCCAGCCTAAGAATTCCACTCTCTTGCACATACAGTTAAATTTACTGGTCCTTTACTTTTAAATGGATTGATTTTTTGACCATTATCCATCGTAAGTGACGTTTTGTCAAGGAGTTTTATGAATAATCTAAATGACTCCCTCTGGGGAACTCCTTCCTATTTTTAAATGCTTCTCCGTAAAGTGATCGAAATGAAAATATGTTAAGATAGATGAGAGGTGACAAAATGAGAAAACAACATCTTTTATTAGTAGATGGAATGGCCCTATTATTTCGTGCATTTTTTGCAACTTCAGTGACGGGGCAATATATGGTCAATTCAAAGGGAGTGCCTACAAATGCTGTTCAAGGGTTTATGAAGCATCTCCTTTTGGCAGTAAGAAAAACCACCCCTACCCATGTAGCTGTATGTTGGGACATGGGAAATCATACATTCCGAAATGAAATTTATCCTAGTTACAAAGGCAATCGCGAGGCGCCCCCAGTTGAATTGATCCCACAATTCGATCTCGCAAAGGAAGTATCCGAAGCATTTGCTCTTCCAAACATTGGTGTTGTTGGATATGAAGCAGATGATTGTATAGGAACGATTTCAAACATAGAGAAAAAGGATCGCAAGGTAACGATTTTAAGTGGGGATCATGACTTATTGCAATTATTAGATGATCAAATTGATGTTATGCTCTTAAAAAAAGGATACGGGAATTATCAATTTCAAACTATTCAAAGCTTTTATGATGAATTTAAGATAACCCCGCGTCAATTTATCGATGTGAAAGCGTTGATGGGGGACGCTAGTGATGGGTACCCAGGAGTAAAAGGAATCGGGGAAAAGACGGCCTTAAAGTTGATTCATCAATATCACTCGATTGAAGGCATCCTTGATAATATTCAACATCTAACACCAAGTCAAAGAAAGAAAATTGAACAGGATTTAGATATGCTTCATTTGTCGCGACGTTTAGCTGAAATTCATCGGGAAGTACCACTCAAGTGGAATATTGACGAAGCCATTATTAAGGGGCTTAGCAGTGAAGCCATTCACATCGTGGAATCATTAGAACTGAAATCAGTAAGACGCATGTTAATGGAAATGGAAAGACAAGAAGAAATAAAACGGGCATAATGGAGGCCCGTTATTTTGTATTCTTTTTTTTGGCGGCGTTTTCTAGTTTGCTTTTTGGATCGGGAGTAAAATCGTCATCTTGACCAAAACCTTGAGGATTCACCCCAGGTGCATTTGTTCCACGGTTTCTACTTTTTTTATTACTCAATTCGGATCACCTCCATAGGAATACTATTTCCAAATGGATAGGATTCATTCAATGAAACGCAAGCTGCCATATATTATAAACTATGCTTTATATATATTAGGTGAGATCAATGAAAAACACGGATGAAATAGCCAATTATTTATTCTTATTAGAGGAAAAAGGGTTTAAGTTTACGGATGATATGATTGCCTTTATTTATTTTGGTAAGAAATATACGGATGCATCCGAACAACTTGTGAGGACAGCCATTGAAATGACTTTGATTATCCAGAGGGAATTCGATGGTAGTTATTTTTTGTCCCTTCTTGAGACATTAGTCGGGGAGAATATTCAAAATAGAAAGCAGGCCCTGCACCTTTTAGGGAAAATGAATATATTAAAATAATAAAGAGGCGTGAGCCTCTTTATTTTCGTGACAGAAATTCACATTTCATATGTGAGCAACAAGTAGTAAAGAAACCTCGACAATCCATTTCATTTCTCTGTCTCCTTATTTAATTTGATCGCTCGTTTTGCAAGAATGTCGGCATGATTGGTTTTACTCGGGATCCATTTAATGAAAAACAAAGGAATTTGCTTAACATGAGAGAGAATGCTGTGCAAAATTGGCTGATAGTTTGGATTATGTATATATTCTTTTTCAACCGCATTCACGACTACTTGGGAATCACTTCGTACTGATACCGTCTCTGCCTTTTTTTCTATCAGTATTTCTAAAGCTTTCAGCAAGGCCAAAAATTCTGCTTCATGAGGGTCACATAACCCTAAAGGAATGGTGTACCGCTCCACTTGTCCTTGATGCTTAATAAATATTCCGGCCCCACTTAGACCTGGAGAACCAGTGCTAGCTCCATCCGTATATACCTCGTACAAGACAACGCCTCCATTTTTACATGTTCTTTCAAATTAAATTTTACGAGAGGCGAGCATATATGACAATATAATAATAGATGAAATGACTTATTCGGGTTAGAAATGAATCAGAAGAAAAAGGTCTAGACAAATGCTAGACCTTCATCTTGTAGTTGGAAATTTCTTTGCGATATAGCCAAAAGGTGTGTCAAGTAGTGCGACGATCCATTTTAATAAATAAGTTGTAATGAAGATTTGAATCCACACATCCATCGGGAACTCGCCTAAAAAAGCGATGCTTGTAAAGACAAGTGTGTCAAGAAGTTGACTAGTCATTGTACTTCCATTATTTCGAATCCAAAATTGCGAATCTTTCGGGAATCTCTTCTTTAAATATGAGAAAATATAAACATCTGCAAACTGACTAACTAAATAGGCAGCTAAACTACCAATAGCAATGCGGGGTAATAGACCAAAAATTTCCTGCAAATGTTCATGGGCAAAATCTGATTCATGTGGTTGAAACTTTAGTACCATTTGCATGATCACGGTCATCGTTAATAAAGTGAAAAAACCGAGCCAAACTGCTTTTTTTGCCTCGGATTTCCCGTATTTTTCATTTAGAATATCTGTTACCAAAAAGGCAGTTCCGTACATGGTATTCCCAAGTGTAGCTGTTAATCCAAAAATCTCGATTGTTTTCACTACTTGTAAATTGGCGAGTACGGTGGACATCCCAATCCACACGAATAATCCTGTACGGCCAAAAATTCGGTACAGGAAAAGAACAAGAGTGAAATTAACAAGGACAAAAATCAAACCAAACCATTCGTTAAACAATGTGAAACCTCCTAGTTTTGTTTATGCGGGATTTTTCGAACCGCAGTTGTCAAAAATATAGTAGATGATTCTATGGAAAAGCATATTTAAACATTATACCAGATGATTTGATACGAAAGAATAATGTAATAAAGGGTGGTAAAAAATGAAAATGAAAATTAAGTGGGAATATGAACATAAAGGGGCACACACCCATTTTGAATCTGATTGGTTAGAACAATCATTCATTCTTCCAATTGTTGATGATCTTCAAAAAATAGGTCGTGCCAAAACCATCGTGGTGATGGATGAATTAGGGAATGAATGGACTCGAAAGGAGTTTATCAAACTAGGACAACAATTAGAACAAGAACCTACCGAGATTACTATTTACTTTGATGGTGGCTTTCAGTTAGAGACGTTAAAAGCTGGTATTGGAATTGTGATGTATTATAAAAAGAACAGAAAACAATGGAGAATTAGATTGAATGATCAGTTGGATGAATTGGATTCCAATAATGAGGCGGAGTATGTTGCATTATTTCGTGCCGTTCAGCTACTAGAGGAGATGGGTGTGAGGAATACAATCTGTACCTTTAAAGGAGATAGTCATGTTGTATTAAAGCAATTATCAGGGGAATGGCCTTGTTTTGAAGATAGTTTCAATCGTTGGCTTGATCGGATCGAAGAGAAAATCCATACACTTGGAATTACCCCCCTTTACAAACCAATTAATCGGAAGCAAAATAAAGAGGCTGACAAATTGGCCAATCAAGCTCTTGAGGGAATAATGGTAAATAGTGAACGACAATTAGAATAATATATTGTAAAGCCCCTAATTTAACAGGGATATTGGAAACTTGAATAAAGGAAAGAAGGTTAGAACGTTGAAACGGAAACAACTCTTTTTAGAAGTTGAAGAAATTATGGAGACATATTGCGTAGACTGCCTTGTAAAAGAAACATTGAGAAAAGAAAAAGGGAAGACCTCTGCACATCGTTTCTGTATAACGCAATGTACAGTTGGAGATAAGTTAAAAAAGTATGGAAAAAAATTATCTTAACATAAAAGACGAGAATGGAAAAACGACATAAAGTATTTCATACAAATAAAAACTGGCGATGACCGATCGCCAGTTTTGGTTATTTATTAATTGAATGTCATTTATATGAGTGGTTTAATTATAACTTAACTACGTTAGCAGCTTGTGGTCCACGGTTTCCTTCAACGATTTCGAAAGAAACTTCTTGACCTTCTTCTAAAGATTTGTAGCCTTCACCTTGAATAGCAGTGAAATGTACGAATACGTCGTCTCCGCCTTCAACTTCGATAAATCCAAAACCTTTTTCGTTATTAAACCATTTTACTTTACCGTTTTGCATATAACTGATCCTCCTAAATCTTCCAAGCACATTTGTGCTCAAAACAAAAATTTATCAAAAAACGGAATACATAGTATATGATATTCAAAATAAAATATATTCAGTTCAATGATAGTTTAAATATACCTTATTATAAGTATTCAGTCAAGGTATGTACTGCCAAAAAAGAAGGTTTTTCACAGGAAAGTTATTTCATTTCTATTCTGTCTATTAGATAGGAGGCAAAGTAGTCATGCAAATACAACAGAATCTGTTTGAATAGATGGCTTATTCTGTCAGTGTCTTGTCGTAACTTTGAAATTATAGTAAACTTTTATTGATTAATGATTTTGGGGAGGTTTAACATGCCTACACCTAGCATGGAAGATTATATAGAACAAATTTACTTGTTGATTGATCATAAAGGATATGCTCGTGTCTCTGATATTGCGGAAGCCCTTTCCGTCCACCCTTCTTCTGTCACGAAAATGGTGCAAAAGTTAGATCGAGATGAGTACCTCATTTATGAAAAATATCGTGGCCTCATTTTAACGAATAAAGGGAAAAAAATTGGAAAGCGCCTTGTGGCACGCCATGACTTGCTAGAACAGTTTTTAAGAACTATTGGTGTAAAAGAAGAAAATATTTATAATGATGTAGAAGGAATTGAACATCATTTAAGCTGGGATGCAATCGATCGAATTGCTGATTTAATCCAATACTTTGAAGAAGATCCGAAACGGTCTTCTACATTAAAAGAAATTCAATGTAAAAATGAAGAACTGTGACTGCCACCCATTTCAATCGGTGGTTTTATTCATGTAATTGTTGTGATTTTAAGTCATTCCCCACAAAATAGCTGGAGAATTACAATAGAAAAGGCAACCGGTCCACGTCGATTGCCTTTTTGTTATAGGCACATAACCGCTCCTTCATTAAGGAAAAACTTACTTTATATAACCATTATACATGGGGAGACTCAGGGAAGTAACCATCTTCAGATAATGTGTTGATTAAAAGCTGTTCACCATCGCGGTTCCAACGAATAGCTGCCCCTGAAAGAATTCCTTCTTCTGTTTCTAAAATGGCTTTTTGAAAAGAAATGATTCTTCCTGTGGATGTTTGAACATTGATGATTTTTCCCTCTTGATTCTGCTGAATTGCTGTAATATATTCCACGTTTTTCTCTCCTTATGTAGAAAGGTGTTCATTTTTTAATTTTTTACCAAGATCGTTTTGGAAATACGTTTAGTAGAATTTTTTATGTTAAAAAATAATACATTGTTGTAATCAAAAGCGCATTCAAGGAGTTTTAAATTACAGCACCCCTGCTCATTACGATAGAGCGATTTAATCACAGGGCATACATGCCATATTTTTTCCTTCTAATCTTGATACCCCTACCTCAGATTGGTGGATGGCTGTCAAGCGCTTTCCTTGACGGACATTAAAACCAATCGGTGATACTTCGAGATGATGAGTTATATTGTCTACTTTTGGGATCTGAACGCAGAGTGACGAAGATATTTCGATGATTTTGCCTTTTTTAATGGGGTTGAAGTTGAAATTGTCCGGTTACCTGAAGTTGGTAATTTTGTCCATTTTTTATCAATTGAAACACTAGTACTTCTCACATTTCCATGAAAGTTTCCATCACAGGTATCAAGCGGAGTATATTGTTCACATGGGTTTCACGAAAGAATTAGCGTATGTTTCCTATTGGAGAATTTCGGATTAAAGGAATTACAGTTTGCTAGTAGGGACGGCGAAATATCTACAAGTTCATTTTCTTCATCAACACCCACTACTTCATACGCCATCTTGCGGTACGGCACTAAACGATTTGGCACCTGTACATACCGGAGCCGAGTTGCTGCGAGTTCTTCAGCTCTCATCATCAACTTCCGTAAATCATCGTTTTATTTCTTTTTTTCTTCCCTCCAACTTTAAACAAATGTTAATAAAACGATCATTGCTTAGCCAAGGAAACTTTTGTGGAATAGTGTTCAATTTCATTTGGCTAAATAGTTGATTAAAAATTTAGCCATTGACTAATCTCGTTCTTAAGTCCTCTTTTTTCATCCATGAAATAGCCCTAAATAATCCATGAAATAGCCCTAAATAATCTATGAAAAAAATATACTTCCATTTATTATCCTATTTGAATACATATTTTGCTAATGGCCTTAATGAGATGGATATAGTTAATCAATAACATCAATGATTTGACACAATTATGCAGATTCGGGAGGTGTCTCATTGAAAGTATTAGAAGTGAGTAGTTTGCAAGAGGGGATTGACCAAATAATTCAGAGAATTGAATCTTCATTTGGGCAGATTTCAGCGATTCAACGAGCAGTCAGAGACTTTTATCAATTAGATGAGGCATTAAAAGGAGAAGGCGGAAAGGCCATCCGTCACTTTTATAATGAATGCCATCAACCATTTTTAATTTTTCTTGCTCAATCCTTAGTAGACTACCAAATGGCTCTAGAAAAATTGAAAGAAGCGGTTAAAACGTTTGAACCCAATCATTCGGGATTGATCAGGGAGACATTTTTAGAACAGAACGTAGAAGATGGCCTATGTCATGTGAAGGAAAAGACAGAAGAACTTACAGATGAAGCCAACAGGATCATCCAGAGTGTAGAAGATATCGTGTCCCTTCAAAAGATAGATGATTCCGAGGTAATGAACAATATCCAACTGGGAAGGAAATATGCTGAGACAACAGTAGAGGAACTACATATTCTAGACACCTACGGGGTCTCCCTTCTGAAAAAAACAGAAGAAAATATTCAAACCATGGGAACATACCTATCGGAGTTGGAATCCAAGTTTCAAAGTGGGGGGCTAACGATTGAAAATTACCGTGTAGAAGCCATTCAGGATATCGCCTTCCATCAAACGATCATGGATAGCATTTACAATCGAAAGCCGAAAAAAACGGAAGAAATCAATGCCAAAACGATAGAAAATATGCCACTGTCTGAAATAGAAAAAGCCAAAGAGGCTATATTGGATGATTTAAGCGAGGATGGGAAAGCGACCATCAGCATCGCCTTTCAAAAGTTAAAGGATGGAGAGTTGGATCGGCAAGAGTATGTTGGAATCCTGCGTGGAATCCAAAAATTTGAAGTGGAATTGGACAAGTTAAAGAAGAAAGAAGCTTCTATAGAAAAGAAAGATCATTTCTTGATTTCAGCCTTAAAAACAACCGGCAGAACGATGAAGGGAGCAGCTATTGGAGTAAAGGATGTCGCCGTCGATACGGTTGAAGGGGCTTATCAAATGGTTCGACACCCGATTCAAACAGGGGAGTCCGTCGCCCAGATGATCAGAAATCCAAAGGATACATGGGAATATATGGCGGGTGCGATAACCGAATCCTATAACCGCGACATGGTGAATGGAGATGCAGAAAGTCGGGCCCATTGGGTAACCTATGCGCTTGGAACAATCATAGGAACAAAAGGGGCTGGAAGTGCAGCAAAAACAGGAACTACGGTGACAAAAGTCGCCAAAGAAGGTGCGAAAAAAGTAGCCAATGAAGCGGCAAAAGTAAAAATCCCTAATTTATTCCCATATGGCCCGCAATACCAATTGGCACCTGGGGGAAACATTCCTTATAATGTAGTAGACGGACTTCGCTTAAGAGACCAGTTGGTGATGTTCGCTAGGGAGATTACTGAGAGGACTACTAAGGGTACGGGTGAAACGGTTAAGAAGATAGGTGATATTAATGATCCTATTAGAACATATCGTGGTGCTGATTTAGGTAAGCTAGAGGCTAAATATACTGCGGATCCTCGGTTAACTGTTGAGATGCCCTATGTTGGTAAAGGTGAAAAAAACACCAATGCAGAGGGCTGGTTACGCGATAAAGATTTTTATTGGAAAGAGATGTTAGAGAAGTACCCAGAAGCGTTTAATAGGTCAAATAGACAAAAAATAGAATTAGGATTCGCACCTATAAACAATCCAACGTTTAGAAAACATTTTCCCCAATATGATTTAAAAGAATTATATAATGACACTTTAATACATCATCACATTGGTGGTGGAGGTCAAGCTGTGGCTGTTCCCTCAAAGCTACATCCAGGTTTAGGAGGGATTCATAATGCTGAGAAAAGCGCAGGAGTTTGGGGAAATGACCAAAAATATGCTGAACTATTAGAAAAATTCTTAGAAAAGTAAGGGTGATTATTTTGGTAATGAAGGATGCTATGAGCAAATATTTTAATTTAAGAAAAGAATATTTTGATAAAGGGTTAGATTTTTTATTTAAAACGTCATATAACGAAGAAGTTGATTCATTTATATATCAGGGTGAAATGGATGATGAAGAAGAAATTTCATGGAAACCTATTGAAAAAAATAATAAGGATGATTTAACGACGATTGAGGAAAGATTTGAAATTAAACTGCACACTTCAATTGATGATTATTTTAATTCTTATTGGTTTGCTGATTTAGATGGATTTATTGGTAATCATTATATTAGGCTAGAACCTGTATTACCAAATATTGAATTGGATTCCTTCGAAAGTAATTTAGAAGGGTATAAAAACAATCATAATAAGGTTGATAAGACTCCAATAGGTATAGAGGGGAACGGTTTGATAGTTGTTTTAGATAATGTAAGTGGTAAGGTTGAATTAGAGGATTTTGAACGTGGTTCGTTTGAAGAGATTTCGGATAGTTTAGATGAGTTAATTGCTAGTTTAAAATTACAAAAATAATATACTAAGAACATTTATATGAAAAATGCCTGATATGAAGTGTAGCCCAAGTGTTAGATGCAATTGGACTGCAGTTTTTTTATAGAAAGATGTAATATAAAATTAAGCTAAGACCTACAAAATTTATGTTACTTGAATGAATTTCATAAATCTTAGCCCAACAGCCACAAGGCTTTTCAGAACGAAAAAAAGGAGTACCTCCCCAAAATCTCGAATGTTTTAGTTACCACACTAAAAACAAAGATTGGAGGACGACTCCCTATGTCTATTATACGACAAGAAAGCCTGTTTGACCTGCAAGATTTATATGATTTAGAACCTACCCAACGTTTTGATGCCATTTTTTCTGCCATTGACATTCAGCCCATTCTAACTGTGGTATCCAAAAAATCACGTTTTGGCCCGCCTGTTAAGCTGAATTACGCAGCTATGATTTATTCGTTAGTCATCAGAATTTCAGAACGAATCCCATTTATTAAAGATTTGGTTCATCGACTTAAACATGATTTTATCTTTCGTCTGGATTGTGGCTTTTTGGTTTCTGATCATGTCCCATCTGAGGCAGCTTTTTCAAGGTTGATTACTCAAATAAGTGAATCAGATGTACTAGAACGTGTTCAAGAAACACTTCTACTTCAAGCTATATCTGAAGGGTTTATAACAGACGATACAGTTGCGATTGATGCCACTCATATAGAAGCAAGAGATCAAGCTCCAGCGAAAGAAGAAAAACCAAAGTCTGAGCCGAAAAAGCGTGGCCGTAAATCTAAAGAAGAACACGAAAAATGGATTCTAGAAAAAGCCGAGAAAGAGGCCAATCTTTCTTTATATGAAAAACCGATTGAAGCTCAATTAAACGTTTCCCTAAACGACCTTCGCACCTTAGTTCCCAATGATCCTAAATGGGGAATTAAGAAGAATAGTGAAGGGAAAAATACGTTTTGGTTTGGGTACAAAGGACACTTAGCTGTAGGAACAAAAAGTCAATACATTCTTCAATCCCTGTTTTCTTCAGGTAGTCTTAATGATGGGAAAGCTGCGATTCCTCTTTTAAAAGGAATCCAAGAAAGGTTGCCATCACTGGTGATTCGATTTGGAACATTAGACGCTGGCTATGATTATGTTCCAATATACGAACAAATCTATCGGATGAAAGCTCAATCTGTTATTGCTTATAATAAAAAGAATGAATCTGATCCGATTGGGTTTGACAAATATTTTGCCCCAACCTGTGTTCGTGAGCATTCGTATCAGTATGATAGTTTTGACTCTAAGTATGAAACCATAAAATATACACGCCCGAAAGAATGTCGGGACTGTCCATTGGCAAAAGACTCCTTGTGCCAGAAAGTGTATAAGGTGAAAATTACAACGGATTTACGACGGTATACCGCACCAGCTCGCGGTTCAAAGAAATGGAAAGACATCTATAAACAAAGAACCGCAGTCGAACGAGTCAATGCCTATTTAAAAGAGTATTTTCAATTAAATCAAATTCGATATCGAACAGGGAAACGGGCAAAAGTACATTTTGATTTGGTTCATCTTGTTTATAATGCATCAAAATTAGCATGTGATCGACTATCCGTACAGACAAAATTATTGAATCAAGCAGCCTAATTTTTTAAAACGGAAACATCAAAATTCTGTACGTCTTTGAATTTTTAAAAACTTACATTATGAAATTGATTCGATTGAGAAAATAAAAAATATATACTAAAAAGCAGCTGTCGATGGCATAAAAACAGCTAGCCACAAGTAAAAGAGGGTGTAAACTTTGTAGCCGCCACAATCGTAAAAACAACCTTCTTGCAGGGGAATGAAAAGATCCAGCACGTAGTAAAAAGATTACTGGAATACAAATGGATCCCATGCGAGGGAAAAGGCTTCGCCATGACTGGAGTAGGAAATGTCTCAGGGGGAGGACAGTATTCTCTGAAAGAGCTTATCAGTATATGGAGAGTAAGGTTGTTAAGGGTATAGAAAAAGGTAAAAATATCAAGGACTATAAAAAGACATTCTTTAATGAGTATCCTGACCTTAAAGGTAGTGTTGTGGTACATCATGCAATAGAGCAACAAGTATTAAAAAGACATCCTAACTTATTTTCACTTGAAGAAATACATGCTTTAGAAAACCTGAGAGGGATACCAAAAGAAATAAACAGTGATATACATTTATCAAAAATAAGAAGGGATTGGAATAGATTTTATAGAAATAGTCCAAATCCTACAAAAGAAGAAGTAATAAATTATATGATAGAGTTAGATAAGAAATAAATATGGTGAAAATTTTAATCCGCCAGTGAAAAGGTAAGTGGTAGGAGGAGTAAACTAATGAAATTATATTTTTTAGAACCAGAAGTATCAGGTGGTCATGGTGAATATACCATTTATGGAACTGAAGAAAAAATTGCAACAGAAGGTATATCAGAAAAGGTAAAATATTTACATTATGAATTTGAAGGATGGCTAGGAGATGACCTTTTAGAGTCAACACCAGCCTTCATCGTGTCAAGTAAACTTGGAACAGAATTAGAGAATAGTGATTTTATCGATTACAAACTTGAAGAGTGTTTGATTACAAAGTCAGATGAGTTTATAGAAATGTATCCAGATAAAGAAATACCTACATTTAGCAGATTTATCCCGCTTGGTAAAATTGAAGTAGAAGAAGAGAACTTCAAAAACTGGTCAGGACATCATTTCTGTTTATCACCGAAAGGCGAGTTAGTTGTAACTCAAGAAGCATTGGATTTTTTAAATAGGTTCTCAATAGATAATTGTTTTATTACACCTCTAACACAGGAATAAATTTTATAAACCTTAGAGATAAGACAATCTCTAAGGTTTTATTTTGGGAGGGGAGTGACGAATAGTTCATTTTTTTTACGGAGAATATGAGTAACCCCTGTAAGCCCTATATTTTGTTTCTATAATTTATATAGTACGTACACACACATTTAAAACGTATGCCCTATTTACTCTTATTTTGTTAAGTAAATAATCACAATATAATCAGTTACCATCATTTTTATTTTCCTACAACTTATCTTCGCTTTCTCCCTTGTCTTTTAAATTTTTCGCAACTTTTACGTACATTAAAACGATGGCTATAGCAAGAGGACTACTCCACCTCGATTAACTCCTGAATGTCGATGTCTAACACTTTGCATACCGTTTCTAATGTTGATAGATAAACCCTGTCTACATTGTCTGAACACAAATGGCTGATTGTATTAGGACGTAGCCCAGTCATACGTGCCAATTCACGCTGTGAAAGGTTACGTTCTTTAAGGATTTCCTTTAGTTTGATTGAAATTGGCATGATATTTCCCTTCCTCTTTTTCATGTTACTTTTACGATACACAATAAACTTGTATCGGTAAAGGGGTTGATTGTATCGCTAAAGCCGCATACAATGAATTTATATTAAAAATAGCGGCTAAGCGTTACGTTAATTCAGATTAGCGTAACGGAGGGGGAAAATACCATGAAAGTTATCGGATATATTCGAGTATCTACACAAGGTCAAGCAAGGGATGGATACAGCCTTGCTTACCAAGAAGATGAAATAAAGGCATATTGTAGGCTCAAGGATACACTCTTTTACGCTTGTTTAAGGACGAGGGTATCAGTGGGGCTAAAGTGGATGAGGAAGCGTTAGAAGTGGATAGAATTGGCTTTCAGGAGATGTTGGAGTATCTCACCCACCATCAGGTGGATTATGTTGTCACACTGAATACAAGCCGTTTATGGCGGTCAGACATAGTAAAAGTGTTGGTTCATCGAGAATTGAAAAAGTATGAAGTGGACATTCGGAGTATTGAACAACCGCAATACAGTATCCATAAGAAAGACCCTAGTGACTTTTTAATCAATGGTTTAATGGAGTTATTAGACCAATATCAACGATTAGAAATCTCTTTAAAGCTAGGGAGAGGGCGGAATAAGAAAGCCCAACAGGGTGGCTATTCAGGTGGAAATGTCGCATTAGGCTACAAAGTGGAAAAAGGTAAGAAAATCCTTGTCATAGATGATAGACAAGCCAAAACCATACAACGAGTGTTTGACTTAAAGGAACAGTATCCTTCATGGTCATTAACTCAACTAGCGGAACAACTGAATGAGGAAGGTCATCGAACAAAACAAGAAAAGTTGTTTACTAAAGTCCAAGTCAAAAGGATTTTAGATAGAAAAGCCTTTTATAGTGGGTTATACCACTATGGTGACATAACAGCAGATGGCAAACATCAAGCCATTTTATAACGGTTAACAGATAGAGAAATGGATAGGCTTTCGTACCCTTGCGAGTCCCTAGAGACTAACGCTCGACCTAAGGTTGCCGACATTCTCTGTCTTGCTTTATCCGTTCAATTCTAGTATAGGGGTGAGGTTTTCTGATGAAACGAGATAAGCATATTTATGTAGGATTAGATTTACACAAGTTTCAGCATACAGCGGTAATATTGGATTGTTGGTTTGAGAAGTTAGGTGAGATGACTTTTCAAAATAAACCATCTATTTTTCCTAGTTTATTAGAATTTGTAAGTAGATTTCTAACAAAAGGTTTGACCCCTGTATTTGGATTAGAAGATGTGGGCGGCTACGGAAGGGATTTAGCGTTATATTTGATTGAACAAGGTTACATTGTGAAATTTGTTAACTCCTCTTTATCCAATGCAGAACGGAACAGCTATGCGATGACACAAAAGAATGATAGTTGGGACGCCCAATGTGTGGCAAGGGTTTTAATACGTGACCTACCGTATTTACCTGAAGCTACACCATCTGATATTCATTGGATAATCGCTCAACTTGTGGGTAGAAGAAATGCTGTAGTGAAAACACAAACATCCTTGAAAAACCAACTGCATATGCAATTAAACTATCATTATCCAAGTTACAAGGGTTTCTTTTCAGAAGTAGATGGAAAAACAGCTTTAGCTTTTTGGGAAAGCTACCCTTCACCATCTCATTTGGAGGGGGAAACAGTAGAGGACTTACGGAAGTTCCTATTAGAAGTGAGTAACAATGCTTGTTCCACTAGAAAGGCAGAGCAGATATTAACATTTGTTCAAGCAGATGGAGAAGTAAAACGAGAATACCAAACATCAAGAGACTTTATCATTCAAAGCATAGTTCGAGATATTAGCTTTAAGAAAAGGGAAATCAAGAAGGTAGATATAGAATTAAAAGTAACTATTCAGAAGTTAGGTATGCAGCTTGAAACCATGCCAGGGATTGATACGGTTACTTCGTCCGCTTTAATTGCAGAAATCGGAGACATTCATCGTTTCACCAATTCTGATAAACTAGCAAGGTATTCAGGCATAGCCCCTATTAAGATGGGTTCGGGCGGTAAGGAAACGATGAAGAAAACAAAACAAGGCAACCGAAAGCTATATGATGTTTTTTACAACCTAGCAGTTCAACAAGTCCAAGTAAGTAAGGGGAGTAAAATTCCTCGTAATCCTGTGTTTTATGCTTACTATAATCAAAAGCAAAGTGAAGGGAAATCCAAGTCACAAGCCCTTCTCTGTATTATGAGGAGATTAGTCAGAATTGTCTATGGTATGATGAAAAATAAAACGGCTTATATTCTGCCAAGAATGCCTGAAACGAAGGCAAGTTAATCAATTTGGGTGGTGGTTGAAAAAACTGCCATCCTTTTATTAAGAACTTATTTAGATATTCCTAAGGGTACGGGTAACACTGTAAGCAATTATCTTGATGATATAGTCGAGGCTGGTAGTGTCAATGCCACAAAGATGAATAAGCTTAAAAATGCTATTCAAAATAATACTTTTAGTGTAGATGAGTTGTCTGAGATTAGAAAAAAGATGTCTGATTTAGGCATTACTAAAGAATATAATGAAGCATTAATTAAACTTGATTTTGGTAAATATCTTAGAGGACTAATAGGTGCCCCACCTACTGCTATGATAGATCCACATGCACATCATATTTTATTTAAAAAAGGCCTTCGTCAGAAGCAACAAGAACTGGTTCGAGAAGGTCAAGAAATATTAAGAAAGTATGGGATAGATCCAATAATTGGTAAAGAAAACCTTGTTTGGGCACCAAATAGAATTGCAGGACAACACGGCATAGAACGTCTTCAACATATTATTGATAAGTTAAAGGCAGTAGATAGTTTTGGTGGAACTCGTGAAAAAATGGTTGAAATGCTTAAACTACTAGGTGAAGAAGCGGCATCAATGAAATAAAGATATTTTAGGAGGATTCTATGGATAATAAGGAGAAAGCAATAAAAATCTATGATTTAATTAAGAATGGTGATATAGAACAAGCGAAAGAGATAATTGTTACTGATAAAAGTTTACTTGATTTTGTAACACCTTTTGGAACGTGGCTACATGTTGCGACTAGAGCTGGTGAACTGGATATGATAAAATTTCTAGTTGAATCTGGTATGGATATTAACATAAACGAAGGTGTACCAAAGTCAGCGCCTATTGCACATGCGGCTAGTGAAGGTGAAATTAATATTGTAGAATACTTATTTAATAAGGGTGCAATATTAGATGTTGGTGACCCGAATAGGAATCCTTTATTCTCAGCGATTTATGGTGGGCATCTTGATGTTGCAAAGTATCTTGTTCAGAATGGTATTGATATTACTGTTAAGTATACAGGAGATACTATGAAAGATATGGGAGCTTATGAATTTGCTATTGAAAGAGGGCAAACAGAAATTGCTGAATATTTAAAGCAGAAGATGGATGAAAAAGAATAAAAAAAATAAATTTTTTATTTAATAGCTCAACTTTCGCACCAGAAAAATAAGCGCTAATTGTTGGCTGTATTGTATTTAATATCTATTAAATATGTTGCTTGACAATGTTTTTTTAAAATG